>JANONQ010000385.1:0-9228 GCA_031420935.1 Novosphingobium sp.
CGCGTAGCCGAGCATGCGCCGCTCGGAATCTTCCAGCTGCGCCTTTGCCTCGCCAAGCTGACCCTTAAGGTAATCCGCAGCACGAGACGATGTGTCGGTCTTGCTCGACAGGTTCACGGCCATCAATTGGCGCGCGTAGGCGTTAGCCACATTTGCGGAAACTTCTGGATCGCGGCTGGTGAAAGAAATTACGGCAAGTCGGGTATTAAGGCCGAGTTCGACCTGGACGTCGGCGATCAACGCGGCGACTACGGCTTCCTTTCTTACGACGGGATCGTCCTCGCGGACAGCAAGCGCCTCGACGATTGCGGGAGTGGTGGAGGCCCTGAGCTGATCTGCCACTGGTCTGGCTAGGCTGCGGCTGTGGACGAGATCCATCTGGGTTTGCAAGAAGCGATCCGCATCCTGCGCGTTGCGCTGCGGATCCAGATCCGGAACGGCTATGACTTGAGGAGCCTGCTGCTCGAGTCGCACCGAAGCGACAGCGGTGTACTCGCGCGGCATCGCCATTGTGACAAGAATTCCGAGCGCCAGGGCTAAGAGGATCGCGCCCAGTACCGGGTATCGCTGCCGGTAGAACGCCGCGTAAAGGGTTTGGAGCGGAGCCGGCCTCGGCGACCGTCCTGCAACATTGCCTTCGGCACCAAGGGAGTGCGCTGGTACAGTTGAAGTTGAGTAATCCATTGCGGCCCCTTTATGGTACTGAAAGCAAGACCTGCGCCGATTTTCCAATCTATTCCGAAGTCTGGCATTTCAATATGCTACGTTTATTGAACTCTGTATGAGAAGAATGGCATCCTTGAGATGAAATTCACGTAAGCCTCCTTTAAGCCGTTATATCCGACAACAATCCGATCGCCTGGGAGGATTTCAGGATCAGGAAAGCGCCCCATGCGAATGAGGCGCATATCAAATCGGGCGACGGCGCGCTTGCCGTTGAGCTTGCGAAACACGAGAACCTCATCCTGGGCGGCCACCACCGTCGGGCCGCGCGCCAGCGCCAATGCTTCAATCAGGGAAGACCTACCGGGAATCGGGTAGATACCGGGCTGAGTGACGCCCCCTTCAATCGCAATCGTCTGGCTGTTCGAGGTGACCGAGACGGACACGCTAGGATGCTTCAAATAACGCCTCAACTGGGTCTGGATCCGATCGGAGAGTCCGGCAGCCGACTCTCCGGTCGCGCGAACCTTGCCAACCAGCGGCAGCATCAACTCTCCGCCGGTATCGACCTGCAAATTTGTGACGCTCAATTGCGGCTCGCGAAAGACATTGACGCTCACAGTGTCCAGCGGACCGATCAGATACACGCCGGGGCTGGCGGTGGCCTGCTCAACCGGGATAACCGAGTAAGCTTGGGGGCCCAGCGGAAGTCCGCTCCGCGCGCTGCAAGCGGCGCAGGTCAGGCAAAATACGGCTAACGCGATCCCTTTAAACACTGCCTGCCTCCAATTTCTGGCTTTCACGACTTGGCATAATCCTGCCTTCCCGCAAAATCAAGGCTGACCTTGCCCAAGCGCGACAACCGGAAAAGTCTTGAGAAGAATAAATAGATCAAGTTGCAGGGAAATATTTTTTGCGTAGTACACATCAGCAGCCACCCGTCTTCTATATGTTGTTTTATTTCCACCTGAAACCTGCCAAAGTCCAGTAATTCCCGGAGTTACAGATGAATATACATGAATATATCTTCCATATCTTTTAGACTCATCCGATATAATTGGCCTGGGCCCTACAAGACTCATCTCGCCTTTGAAAATATTAATCAGTTGAGGAAGTTCATCCAAGCTGGCGCGCCTCAATATCCTGCCAACTCTTGTTACTCTAGGATCAAATTGTAGTTTCTGACTTCTAAACCATTCTGACCGTGCAGCGGAATCGTTGGCAAGAATGTTCTCAAGAATTCTATCGGCGTTGACTGACATCGTGCGAAACTTATAACAAAAGAATCCACGCCCTCCTCGGCCGATCCGCCGGTGTGGATAAAACACTGGTCCGGGGTTATCCAGATATACCAGTAGTGCCAGAACTATGAACAATGGTGCAAACACAAAAATTGCCGTCATTGCGATCACGACATCGAATGCGCGCTTCAAGTCTTCGCTCCAAATGGCAAGCCGCCCAATCCTCAGCCCAGGAAGGGTGAAAATTGAGGTTCCTGGTAAATGGGCCAATTCGCAGCTTTCGGTTTCAAGTTCTCGAACATTCGACGTTTGAGACGCACCTGCATCGATAGGCGATCCGGCATCTCCCCTTATAAGTTCTTTCTCCGTTGAACTTTCGATCGGATCAGGAAAAAACCCAGGGTCTTCTTCCGGTTGCCCGGACAAGTTATTCCGATCAGCTGCGGCTTGATTGAAAACCTTGTCAGTAACTAATCTGTAATCTTTATTGGCAATGCCCAAAATACTACAGGCCAAAACCGGCCACAGCGCACTTGCGGTATCCGAATGGAGAAGTACCCCGTAAACAATGCCTTGCGAAATCATAAAGTGCCCCCCTCGCTACTCGAGAGTCGCGGATCAACCTCCACACCAACAAACGAGACTCAAATAGGTTCCTGAATTCAACCATGTCTTTCGAAAAATATTGCCGAAAGGCCACCTCGAACAATCCCGATTTGGGACTGACTTTAGGCGTTTGATCGGGTCGTCGCGCTTACCGGGTCGAGGATTTGGGCTTTCGACGGCGTTTGATGGCGGCGGTGCCAGGGCCGGGTGATGGCCTTTCGGAGGGCTTGCCGTCGTTGCGTCAGCCTACTGCCACCGCGATCCGTTCCAGGACAACCAGGCGGCGCATATTGTACGCCAGGTTCTGCATCCCGATTTTCACCGCCGCGCGGACGATGCCGATGGTGCGCACGAGCTTTCCGCCCATGCTGCCCTGCTGATTGCCAAACACATGCTCGACCGCCCGCACCTTTGATCGGGTCTTGTTGGCGGCTTCCTCACGCGTGGTAAGCTCCAGGGCCGGACGCGCCGGATCGCGATCGGCGCAATGGCGCGCAAGTTGCTGATCGCCCTCTGGCGCTTCACCGAGACCGGAGAGATCCCCGCCGGTATTCGCGACAAGATTGCGGCATCGAAGGCAAGTGGCATGTGAGTGGGTGGTGGCGTGCCGCTCGGCTATGATCCCCACGAGCGCAAGCTGTCGGTGAACGAGACCGAAGCCGACCAGGTCCGTGACATCTATGTGCGGTACCTGAGGCTTGGTTCTGTTCCGGCGCTTGCCAAGGAGCTCGACCAGGAAGGCATTCGCTCCAAGCGGCGCACCACCCAGGCCGGATAGCAGATTGGCGGGAGCCGCATCGTCTGCGGCGCGCACTACCATATGCTGCAGAACCGGCTCTATGTCGGTGAGATCACGCACCGCGGCGAGATCCACACAGGCGAGCATGGGCCGATTGTCTAGCGTGACAAGTTCGCTAATACCCTGAAATGTTGCCTCCTGTGAGGTCGCTACCAACACGGATATCTCGCACCTTTGGCGCAGAACTCCGCGACTTTTGGCGTGCCAGCGCCAAGAGCCGGAGATCTTCCAGACTGGTTGGAGGTGGATGCAGTCTCGAGCGAACTGGTCTCCGGCCTGTTTTCCCTGTTATCAGGGAATTTACAGGGAATATTCGCGTTTTCAGCCGGTTTCGAGGCCCAAAGCGTTCTATATCTTACTGATATAATGAGGTATACTGCGAAAATTCCCTAACGACGTAACAGGGAATTATCGGGCGCGTAACGGGGAAATTTCCCCGGCAGCAGGGACGCGCTTCATGCATAACGGGGATTGTCGGCAAAATTGGGTTCGTGCGGCGTCACAGTACCGAACTAGGCAGCAGGACGGAGGGCCACATGGACAAGTGACCTTCACCAGCGAGGGCATTGAATGCGCAGCCTTCTGGGTATTCCGGTCGGGGGCCCGCTCGCGTGTCATCCGGCGATTGTGCTCGGCCGCGGCTGCGGTGTCCGCAAGGAAAGCCCGATCGACGAAGCCGAATATCTCACTACCGCCGGCTTGCTGACGCAGGCGATCGACTATCGTAGCTTCGGCGAGAGTGGCGGGAGCTCTACCTGCCGCGTCGGCAGACCCGTGCGCTCGAACATGCGGCGGCCTGGTTCCAGGAGCATTTGGCGGTGTCCTAACCGGAACGGCGCAAGCTACCCGTGCTTGTGTTCGCCTTCTAGGACGCGGGCGCAAACGTTCTGCTCAGTCGTCCCGGGATCTAGCTTGGATCATGGCCCGCGCTAGGTGGAGGATAGCTTAAGGAGGCGAGGCGCTTCCGTAACCTAATGTGTCACCGCCTTCGATGATGTGCGGGACAAAACGCGCGAGATCGCGAGTCACCGGATCGCTGTCTTCGCGGACGCCAATGCCCACAGCGGCGTCGCCTACGATCCAGGCGCCGATTACGGGATAGCGACCGGAAAATTCAGGCGGAGGGCGCAGTGCCTGATGGATGTGGCCTTCCGCGCCATAACCGTGATCGACCGTCGGCTCGGCCACGCCGCCCCGCACCGCTATGATGTTGGCCCCCTCGCGCGATAAGAGCGGCTTGCTGATGTAATTGCCGCCCAGCGCCGCTGCGTTGGGATCATCGGCGAAATAGGCGGGGAGCAGATTGGGATGGCCGGGATGGCGTTCCCAAAGCAGCGGCAGGATGCCTTTGTTGGACAGGATCGCCTTCCAGGCCGGCTCGATCCAGCGCACTCCCGCCCCGGCGAGCTTGGGAGCGTAGGGCTCGCGCAGCATATGTTCCCAAGGATAGAGCTTGAATGCGGCCTGCAGCTCGAAACCACTGGCATCGATGAAGCGGCCGGCGGCGTTCAAGCCGATATCGCGCATCGCCACGAATTGCGGCTCGATGCCCACCTGGGAAGCGATGTCCTCGAAGAACCGCACGGTTTGGCGGTCCTCGATCGCATCGGCATCGGCGGCGAAATGGACGAAGCCTCCTTTGGGAAACAGCATGGCGAAGCGGTCGCGCAGCGCCTCGAACAGGCTGTTGAACTGATCGGTCCCGGCCGGAAGCCGGCCGGCGGCGAGCAATTCTTCCAGCCACATCCACTGGAAGGTCGCGCATTCGAACACCGCAGTCGGCGTGTCCGCGTTATATTCGTAAAGCTTCGCCGGGCCTTGGCCGTCATAATGAAAGTCGAACCGCCCGTAGAGCGAGGGCTGGCGGGTGCGCCAAGATTCCGCGACAAAGTCACGATAGGCGGCGGGAATCGCCAGCCGCTCCATCAAAGCGTCGCTGCGCACGACCTCGTCGACAAGATCGAGGCACAGCCTATGGATCAGCTCGGCGGCCGGCTCGATGTCGTCCTCGATCTCCGCCAGGGTAAAGGCATAGGCGACGCTTTCGTCCCAATAGGGCGCGCCGCCGGTGTCATGATAGACGAAGCCAATCGCATCCGCGCGGTGGCGCCAGTCGGCGCGGGGCTTCAGCGTGAAACGCCGCATCCGTCAGCTCAGTCTTCGGATGTTTTATTGGTATCGGTGCGCGCCTCGATCTGCAGCGTCTTTTGCGGAGCCGCCAGACGGGCCAGGACATCGTCGGCCGAGGATTGACCCGGCAGTATGCCGGCGATCCGGAGCTTCTCGTCCAGATCGGCTCCGGTACGCCGGTCCTCGATCTCTCCTGCGGCGCGAATGCGCTCCCCGCGGATTGCTTGACGCTCACGGATACGGGCCAGGCTGTCGGCCGCGGAGCCGAGCGAATTGCCCGCGCCGGCGCCGCGCGCCGCGACGGTGGCTTGCGCCTTTTGCACCGATTCATTGACCTTCACGACATCGACCTCGCGGCGCAAGTGCTCGATCTTGCGATCGGTGGCGGCAACGGCCGTGTGGATCTGCTCCTCCGCCTCACGCATGCCATCGACCTGCGGCGCCTTCAGCGCGATGCTCTGCTCGAGATCGGCGATGCGCTGTGCGACTTCGCGGGCGAGATCCATATTATTCTTTTCCACCGCGACCCGGGCCGAGCTTTCGTATTTGACGACCTGCGAGCGGAAGCTGGCGACCTCGGTTTCGAGCATACGCCGCCGCGCGACCAGACCGGCGAGATCGTCGCGGGCTTTGCCCTGCGCGGTGTCAGCATCGCGGATTTCCTGATCGAGGATGCGCAACGCGTTGGCATCGACCACTGCGGCGGTCGCATCATGAGCGCCGGCGCGCCCCAGGGTGAAAAGCTTGCTCCAGATTGACATGCAACGGCTCCCGGCAGGTATAAAGTTCAGGCGGCAGGTATGAAGGTCAGGCGGCGGGAACGAATGCGTCACGCAGCTCGGAGGCCGCTTCGATCGCGTTCTCGGCGAGCACGCGCAGTTCGATTACCACCGTTTCAAGCGAGCTCGTGGTCGCCAGTTCACCGAACAACTCGTAAAAGTCACGCGTATCGACGTTGCCGATGCCGAAATTGGAAAGCGGCACCAGCTTCTGGGCCTTGAGCAGGAACTCGTTGAACGCCGCGCGATTCTCCTGCTCGTCGCAGGGCCACAGCAGCACCGAAGCGGCGATCTGCGCCTCGCTGACGTTGACGAACACTTCGAGATCGCCCTGGTCGTGCATCGTCACCATCAGCACGGGGTCGCTTCCCTCGATGATGCGCGCGGTCATTTCACCGGCGATCGACGCCTCATGAGAATCGAGGGCGCTCTTGAGAGTGCGGACGGTCCATGGGGTATCGGTCATGATCGGGCTGGCTCCAAAGTTGGCATGTAGGTCTCATAGTAGTTTGACGCGAACGCGCCAGCGGCATTTGCCACGAGCACCCACCAAATGGATCTCGGGCAATCGCTTCCCGACGCCCACGCTTTGGCCTATGGCGTTGCCTCATCCCAAGAGGTCTTATGTTCAATCGTCTATTTGGCCGCAAGCAGCCTCTGGCTGGCACGCAGCTCCCTGTTATCCGCAACGTCACGCTTGGACGCAGCATGATGCTCGATCCGCTCGCGTGGCGCCGCTTCGGCGATGCGCTTCGATTTCCGTTCGATGGCGACACGCTTCAGGTCGTGGCGCAGGGCCTGGTCGAACTCGGTGAGGGCGGGTTTATTCACCGCTTCTACACCGACGATCATGTCATGTTCCAGGCGGTGTCCAATGATCGCGATGGGCAAGACATCTCCGATGTGACCCTGTTCGCGCCGTGGGACAGTGCTTACCCCGGCTCGGCAGTGGAGCGCCCCGCGTGGCGCGCGCGCCTATCCGCACCGAGTTTCACCGCCCAGGGGCTGCCTGAATATCGCCGCTTCTGGTTCGGCGATTCGGCACCCGTCCAGGATCCGGTGAGCTTCGAGGAGGAACTGCACGACGACCGCGACGGCGTCGTCGACCGGCGGATTTTCCAGACTTGCATGCTGTTCGCGCGTGATCTCCCTGGCGAGGGCCGCGAGCTGCTGCTGGCAATTGAACAAGAGAGTGAATCGGGCGAGATCTCGTTCGAGATCATGCTTGGTGTCGCGCTCGAACTTGGCGAATTCAAGGCTTAAGGAGACGAATGTGATCGACCTCTATGGGTTCCAGACCAGCGCATTCGCGTTTGTCATCGCCTTCGCCGCGGCTGGCCTGTTCACCATCGTGTTCAAACTGATCTATCAATGGGCGACGCCGTACAATGAGCGCGAGTTGATCCGCGAGGGCAATGTTGCCGCCGCGATTACGCTGGGGGCGGCGCTGGTCGGCTATGTATTGCCGCTCGCCTCCGCGCTTTCCCACACCTTCACGCTTGCCGAGTTCGCGGCCTGGGCGCTGCTTGCAGGTGTCATACAAATCGTCGCATTTACGGTCGTCCGCCGTTTCGCCATGCCCGATTTCAGCGATCGCATCAGCCGTGGCGAACTGGCGGCCGCCACCTATATGGCGAGCATCTCCATCACGGTCGGCTTGCTCAACGCCGCCTGCATGACAGATTGAGGAGCGCTGGCATGAAGCGATCGAGAACCATTGCCCTCACCTCGCTCATGGCCGGTGCGGGCATTTCGCTGACCGCCTGCGACGGCCCGGACAGCATCGGTAAGCAGGTCGATGCCGTGAGCTACGCCTCGGTAGCCGAATGCAAGGCGGCGGGCGCCATCGCCGCGAAGGAATGCGACACCGCCTTTGCCCAGGCGCTGGCCGACAACGACAAGGTCGCACCGCGCTATGAGGATCGCCAGACCTGTGAAGAGCAATACGGCGTGTCGCAATGCGTACCGCGCAACAATGGCAGCTTTTTCACCCCGCTGCTCACCGGGTTCATCGTTGGCCAGGCGCTGAGCAATCTCGGCGGCGGCTATCGCGGTGCGCCGATGTACCGTGATCGCAACGGGGATTATTATGGCGGCGCAGGTGGGCGGATCAGCCGGGATTATGTTACCGGTCGTACTCGGGTCGGATCGAACGCATTCGACCCAGCCGCGCGAGCGCCCGTCCGGGTTCAGTCCCGTAGCTCAGTGATTTCACGCGGGGGCTTCGGCGGCTCGGTTGGACGCGGCTTCGGCGGCTAATGAGACCTGTGCGCGGGTAGGTCTGGTCGGCAGTTTTGCGTCCATTTTGGCCGATCTGGAGCGGTATTGAAGTTGGGCCTTGTCTCGCCAAGGCCTTAACGGCTCCTGCTCTGGCCCCAGCCGCTTCGATCCGTTCGCGCACCGAAGCGCGCTTGTGGCTCGACAGATTGTCCATGACGACGACGTCACCGGGCCGCAGTTCGGGTATGAGCACCTGCGTGACATAGGCTTCGAACCAGTCGCCGTTGATCGGGCCATCCAGAACCATTGGCGCGACCATCCCGGTCATCCGCAGCCCGGCAACCAGCGTGGTTGTCTTGCGGTGGCCGTGCGGGAAGCCCATGCGCAGCCGTTCGCCCTTCGCACAGCGGCCATGGCTGCGGGTCATGTTGGTGGCGGTCCAGGTCTCGTCGATGAACACGAGGCGCTCGGGTTCCAGATCGAACTGGCCATCGAACCAGTCTCGCCGCTGGCTCAGGACGTCGGGGCGGTCCTGCTCGATGGCATGGCCAGTCTTTTTTTACGCGTCAGGCCGTGACGAACGAAGAAGCGGTGAAGTCCGGCCACGGAGACGTTCAAGCCAACCTCGATCAGGTCCGCGCGCAACTCTCCAAGCGAGATGTCCTTGCGCGCCTCCCACATGGCGAGGATGTCCGCCCGCCGCTCCTCGACCCGGCGCGAGCGCATGTCGCCACCTTGAGGCTTGGGAGCAAAGCTGCCGGTCGTGCGACGCTGCGCCTGCCAGCGGATC
>JANONQ010000386.1:0-8078 GCA_031420935.1 Novosphingobium sp.
GCTTACCACCGGCGAACCGGGTGAAACGCAGCTTGCCGGTACATTTTCCGGGCTTACTGCGGACGGAGCCTTGCAACTGCGCTTGGCGGACGGCAGCACCCGTGCCATTCACGCGGGCGAGGTTCGCCTCGCCATGCCCGATTGAACCGGAACCAAAAAGCCATGCTGCTCGCCATCGATGCCGGCAACACCAATGTCGTCTTTGCGCTCTACGAAGGACGCAAGCTCGAGGCGCGCTGGCGCATCGCCACCGATGCGAGGCGGACGGGCGATGAATACGCCGTCTGGCTAACCCAGCTGCTTGCCATTCGCGGGGTCGAGCGCAAGGACGTGAGCCAAATCATTGTCTCTACCGTAGTGCCCCGTGCCCTCCACAACATCGAAGTTCTGGCGCGCAATTATTTCGGCATCGAACCGCTGCTCGCCGGCGAGGCACCGGTCGACTATGCCATCGACATCGATGTCGACGACCCCCGCTCGCTCGGCGCCGACCGTGCGGTAAACGCCATCGCCGCCCATGCGAAATATCCTGGCGATCTGATCGTCGTCGATTTCGGCACTGCGACGACGCTGGACGTGATCGATTTCAACGGCGCGTACAAGGGCGGCATCATCGCCCCGGGCATCAACCTGTCGCTCGATGCCCTGGTCGGCAACACCGCCAAGCTGCCGCGCATCGCCATCGAAGTGCCCAAGTCGGACAGCGTCATTGGCCGCAATACCGAGGACCAGATGCTGATCGGTGTCTTCTGGGGCTATGTTGCAATGATGGAGGGGCTGATCGCCCGGATGCGCGCCGAGATCGGCCGCCCGGCCAAGGTCATCGCCACTGGCGGCCTGGCCGTGCTGTTTGACGAGGCGACCAATATCTTCGATGCCGTCGATTCCGATCTCACTCTCGACGGTCTCGCAATCCTTGCCGAAAGGGCAGAAGTCACGTGACACCAAAAAAGGAGCTGGTTTTCTGCGCGCTCGGCGGCTCGGGCGAAATCGGCATGAACGTCAATCTCTATGGCTGCGACGGCAAATGGCTGATGGTCGATCTCGGTATGACGTTCGGCGGCAGCGGCGACTATCCCGGCGTCGATCTGGTGTTCGCCGATCTCGACTTCATCGAGGAGCGGCGCGATGATCTGCTTGGGGTGGTGCTCACGCATGCCCATGAGGATCACATCGGCGCGGTGCCTTACTTCGCGGCGGATCTTGGCGTGCCGCTCTACGCGACGCCGTTCACCGCCCGGCTGGTGCGAGCGAAACTGGAGGAAGCGGGCATCGCGCGTGACATCGATCTACGGGTGGTCGAGCATCTCGACCGCTTCGAGCTTGGCGCCTTCGGCATCCGTTATGTCCCACTCGCCCATTCGATCGCCGAGGGCAACGCGCTGCTGATCGATACCCCCTATGGCAACATCTTCCACACTGGCGACTGGAAGCTCGACGACGAACCGCTGATCGGCACCCCGGCCACCGCCGAGGAGCTGACCGTGATTGGCGACCAGGGCGTGCTTGCTTTGGTCTGCGATTCCACCAATGTGTTCAATCCTGAAGCCTCGGGCTCGGAAGGCGGCGTGCTGCGCGGATTGATGGCCGAGGTCGGCAAGCACAAGGGCAAGCGGGTGCTGGTCACCACCTTCGCCTCCAATGTCGCGCGGTTGCAGACGCTGGGCGACGTGGCGAAAGCGACCAAGCGCAAGCTCTGCGTGGCGGGCCGCTCGCTGGACCGCATCATCGGCGCGGCGAAGGCGAGCGGTTATCTGAACGGGTTTCCGGAAATTATTGACTTCGACGCGGCAATGAAGCTGCCGCGCGGTGAGGTGATGATTGTGGCCACTGGCGGTCAGGGTGAGCCGCGGGCAGCGCTGGCGCGGATTGCCGACGGCGCGCATCAGATCAAGCTCGAGTCGGGCGATGTCGTGCTGTTCTCCAGCCGGGAGATTCCGGGCAATGAGATCGCCATCGGCCGCATCCAGAACCTGCTGGCCGAACATGGCATCGTGCTGGTCAGCGGCCGGCAGAGCCCGATCCATGTCTCGGGTCACCCCGGGCGGCCCGAACTTTTGGCGCTGTATGGCTGGATCCGGCCGAAAATTCTTGTGCCGGTCCACGGCGAAATGCGGCACATGAGCGAGCAAGCCCGGCTCGGAAAATCCAGCGGCATCGGCCAGACAGTGGTCCAGAAAAACGGCGATCTGGTGCGGCTTGCGCCCGGCAAGGCCGGCAAGTTCGGCGAAGTGCGTGCCGGGCGGCTGTTGCTCGACGGTGACATCATCGCCCCGGCGGACGGCCAGGCAATGATCATGCGCCGGCGGCTGGCCCATAACGGCCTGCTGACGGTAGTGCTGGACGGCAAGGGTAAGGCAAAGGTCCAGTCCGTCGGCCTGCCGCTGGACGAGGATTATGATGCCTTTGTCGCCGAGGCTGAAAAGGATGTTGCGGCGGCCCTGGGCAAGCTCAAGGGGTCGAAGCGCAATATCGCCGATGTGACCGAGGCGGCCCGGCTGGCCGCTCGCCGCGCGGCGCAGCGCTGGTCGGGCAAGAAGCCGCAGGTTCAAGTCATCATGATGGATAGCTGACCCGCGATGAAATTCACGTCTATTCTCGCCATTTACACCCTGTTCTGGGTGATGAGCGCCTTTTTCGTGATGCCCTTCGGTGTGCGAACCCATGACGAGGCGGGCGTCGAAAAGATCCCTGGACAGGCCGACAGCGCCCCGGCAAATTTCCGGCCCCGGCGGATCGCTTTGCGCGCGACGATTCTCTCGCTGCTGATGTTCGGGCTGTTCTACGCCAATTACGCCAATCACTGGATTGCGGCGAAAGACGTCAACTTTTTCGGTAGCCCGCCGAATTATGACGGGACGCGCTAGGCGGCGGGTTACGTCAGCTGCGCAGCCGTTCAATCGCCTGCGCCAGCGCCACATAAAGCTTGCCCATGTTCGAGGACAGCAGTGTGACCCCCAGCGCATGGCCGTCGCGCGTTGACAGGATCTGCCGCAACATCGCTTCGAAATCATGGATGTAGCGATTGACATGCTCACGAAAATCGCTGTCATCATCGTATAATTTGATGATTTCGCGCCCCTCGCCGGTTTCAAGCAGGTTCACGGCGCGGCGGGTGAAAATACCGCGATCGCCCTTGAGGTACGCGGCCCAGGCAGTGTCGGAAACATCGGTGTCCAGCGCCCGGGCGATGTCGATGCCATTGGAATTGAGCGATTCGGTGATCAGCGCGACGCGGCGGGCGAAGTCATTGTCGATCTGCTCTTCGGCGCGCTCGCGGGCGTAGGCGACGCGGCGCTCCAGGTTCCCAGCGAGATTATCGACTTTGGCAAGCTGATCGCGCAGCTGGATAGTCGCTTCGCGGCTGACCTCCGCCGCCCGTGCCGCAGCCTTTTCGAGCTGCCCGGCCAGTTCCGCGCTGCGCTGCTGTATGACCTTGTCGATCGCTGCTTTGCTGTCGTCGCCGAGTCGCTCGGCAATCCGGGTGATCGTTGCCGCGCTGCGGCCTTCGATCCCGGCGACGACGTCATGGGACGCTTTGGCAAGCTGGTCGATTGCCGCCGACAGTTCCACCTGAGCGCGGGTCGCAAGGCCGGCGCTCTGCGTTTCAATCGCGGCGAGTGACTGCCGTAGCCTTTCCAGCACGATGCTGTGGGTGCCGGCCGCAGTGCCGAGCCGTTCATGCATCGCGTCGAGCTGGCTGGTTGCCGCAACCAGGCCTTGCTGCGAGGCCTCCAACTGGTGCTGCAGCGCCTCTCCCAAGCCGACCACGTCGGTTGCCGAACTGCGCAAGGATTCAATTCGCTGCTCGACCAGCGCCAGCCGCTTTTCGGCCTCGGTCAGGGCAGCTGGGATCTGCTCGCGGCTGTGCTGCGAACTTGCCTGGATCAACTCCAGCAGCCGCACGCTGGCATCGGTAAGGGCGGCGATTTCGCCGTCAGCGCCAGTCAGCAATGCCCGCCCGGCGGACAGCCGCTCGGTCAGGCCTGTTACGCTCTGGCCGAGGTCTTGCCCGGTATTGCGGGCGAGTTCGGCAATCGCCTCGATGCGCTGTTCCAGCGCTTGCATCTGCGCTGCCAGAGCTTCACCCTCGGCGGCGGCACTGCGGGCATGCTCCTGCTGGCGCTGCTGCCGGCTTGCAATTTCCTCGTCGATCAAACTGAGCCGGCCAGTAAGGCCTGCCAGCGCTGCGGCTTCGCCCTGATCCAGTGTCTCGGACACGGCGCTGCACTCGTGACGCAAGACATCGATACGCGATCGCAAAGCCACAAGGCTGTCCGCCTCTTGTGCGTCAAGCGCGCCGCGTGTGCGATCAATTTCGCCGGCCAGCGCCTGCGCCCGGGCGCGTATGCCGGTCATGGCTTCGGTTTCATAGGCTTCGAGCTGTTCGCGGAACTGGGTTCCCTGATCGGTCATGCTGGCAAAGCGGCGGGTAGCGACGCTTTCCAGCTGTACGGATTCGGCGCGAAGCTCCGCCAAAGTCGCCGCGACCAGTTGCCGCAGCGATTCGACCTGGCTCTCGCTGGCCTGGCCGAATTCGTTGAGCCGCTTGAAACCGCTGATCATTTCCTGCAGCTGGGCGTGGGCTGTGCGGCCGGCATTGCCAATATTGTTGGTCACGTCGCGAGCGGAATTGGCGATAACCGGGAGCTGTCCGCGGAGCTTTTCCATATTTTCCAGCGCCGCTTCGCTCACCCCCCCGATGGCTTCAACCTGTCCGGAATTGGCCTGGATGAGCGATTGCAGGCGATCTGCGCTTTGCGACAAACGATCGCTCGCGACTCGGCCCAGCGCATCGAGATCGCGCGCCTGCGCGGCGATGAATTCTCGCGCCAGACTTAGTTCGCTGTTTACCGAGACGAGCCGCGTTTCGAGCTTGCAGGATTCGTCTGCCAGCAAGCGGGCAGCATCGCCGAACCGCGCCGCCTCGCGCCGGCTATTGCGCATGATCAGTAGCCAGACGACGCCGACGAGAATAACTGGCATGGACCAGTCCGCAATCCAGCTAATCGATTGATCCAGCGATGCGCCGGCCGCGAGCGCAGCGCGCTTCGACCAGACAAAGGCTGCGGTCCAACTGGCCGTCAATAGCGGTGCGATCAGCACGGCGGCCTGTCCGAAGCGGTCCTTCGTTGGAGATGGGGCCGGCTCGTCCCAGGCCCATTCCTCGGCGAGCGGCTCCGACTCCTCAATCGGCGCGGGCGAACCCTCCGCCTCTTCGGTCAGCAAAAACTCGTCGCTGACAGCCTCATGGCCGCCCGGTCCGATCGAAACTACGCGATGTGCCCCCGTCATTGCGCACATTTACCATAATTGCCGCGCGGATAAACCCCCGATTAACCTGACGGCCGTAAAGGTCTGCCATGGCCTATGAACCTGGAGCTCTGGATGCAACGCTCGCGGCCGCTGCCGGCGACGATCCTGTGCTGCTCAACGAACTGCGCCAGGCTTTCACCGACAGTCTGGCGCGGCAGATCGACTTGCTGAGCCGCGCGCGCTGCGACGGAAACTGGCAGGTGGCGGCGATGCGGCTCAAAGGGCTGGCCGCCAGTTTTCATGCCAGCACCCTGATCGAGCTTGCCGAGGCAGCGCTTGAAACCGTACCCGGCGATCCAGCGATCGTGCGCCGGCTTGAGGCATTTCTCGACGAATTCAGCGCCGTCTGACAGCGCCTTCGCAAAGGGCGCGCTTGGCACACGCCGCCGCCTTGTTTATGACCCTCTTGCATCTGGCCTACATCCAGCCCGCGTCTGGCCGACGTCTGATGGGAGAGGGACGCTGCGGGTTGCCTTGTTAACGATGATTGAAGCCGCACGGGGCAGCCCGGCCGTGCTGCGCGCGGAGCTCAAGGTAGGAGCGGGCACACTGGCCCGGTACCAGCTGGCACTGGTGCTGGCTATGGAATGCGAGCGGATCATTTGTATCGCGCGCGAAATTACCCCGCATCTGATTCGTATGCAGCACGACGCGGAAGGCGCGGGAGCGCGGTTCCATGTTGTCCCCGGCGCGCGGGCGCTGGCCGGTCTGGTGACCGCCAATGACGAAGTGCTGGCGATCGCCGATGGGTTGCTGGCCTTGCCCCAGGCCGCACTGGAGTTGCTGCAAGGCAGTGCTGTCGTGCTGGTGCAGCCAGTGGAGCAAGGCGTCGCCGCTGGTTTCGAGAGGATCGATCTCAACCATGCCTCAGCCGGGATAATCCGGATTCCAGGTCGTTTGGTCGAGCAGCTGAACGAATTGCCGGCTGATTGCGATGTCGCCTCGGCGCTGACCCGCATCGCCCTGCAGGCCGGCATTGCGCAGCGCGAACTGCCAGCGGAAGTGCGCGACGGTCTGCAATGGCGGCTGGTTCGCGACGAGGATGATGCGCATGCCACCGAAGCTGGCTGGATCGCCATCCATCTTGGCGACGATGCCCCGGCAACCCCCGGCGCGGTTCTTGCCCGGTTTGCTGTCCGCCATTTCGGCCCGGCGCTGCTTCACGCCGGAACTGGCGGGAATGCGGTGTCGGTCGGCGCGTCGGCGATGGTGCTGTTCGCGCTCGCCCTGGCCTGGTTCGGCTTGACTGCGACCGCCCTGATTTGCCTCGGTCTGGCCTGGACTGTGCGGCGTGCGGCGACAATGCTGTTCCGCGCCGAACGGGAATCGCTGGCTTTACCCCCATTACGCGGGCCGCGCGAAGCGGTGTTCGTCTGGCTGCTGGATGCGGCTATGGTCACCGTCCTGGCTTGGAGCGCGGGAGCATTTCCCTTGCTCTCGTTCGCGCAGCGGGCCTTTGCGCCGCTCATGCTGGTGTGCCTGGTCCGGCTGATACCGCGCGCAATCGATCGACGGGGGGCAGCGTGGATCGGCGACCGGTTGCTGCTGGCGGTGATCCTTGCCATTGCCGCGGGGGCGGGGGCGCTGCCGGAGGCGGTTCCTTTACTGGCCACAATGCTTGCATTTGCCGGAATCCTGTGGCCCGTTAGCCGGCGGGACTAACGCGAGTTTAACCATGACGCGCTAAAACCCGGGGAATTATGGAAGCTGATGCCACAACCACACTCGCGCCATCCGTCGTGGCTGGGCTGCGTGACGGGCTCGCCAGCGGGGATGCGGTGATCGCCGCACTCGCGCCAAGCTTGCGGCAGTTGCTCGAAAGCGGCGAGAATCCCCTGCTAGGCGACGAGATCGTCGCGTCCGTTCGCGGCATGGCGAGCGACATCACGCGGCAGTTGATCGAGGAGCGGGCGAAAGCGGCCGGTACGCGCGAGTTTGTCGGTAGCGACGACTTTGGGTATGCAGCACTTGCGCAGGAAATCATGCAGAACCCGGCCATTATCGGGCATCTGCACGCTCTCGCAGTCGAATGGCAGCTGACCCGGCGCCTGGAGGTTCGCCACGCTGTCGATCCGGTGTTGCCGCCCATGCTGCAACGCTGGCTCGCAGCATCCGGCAGTGCGACGGCCGCGCTGGCAATGCAACTGCTCGCCTCTCAGGCCCGGTTCTGTCAGGCGCAGCGGCGAATGCAACTGCCGCTCAGCGAATTGCCTGGCGATCTTCTCCATGGTGCGCTGCTCACAATGCGCACCCTTGCCGGTAGCGAGGACGAAGACCAGTCGGCCCGCGCCGACGCGGCGATCCGCGTGCGGATTGACGATCGCCAAAGCCGGCTCGGACTCCTGTCGCGGTTCGTTAGCGGGATGGGAGAAACTGTCCCTACCGCGCTTTCGCTGACAGACGCCGGCGCGGCGATCTTTCTTACCGCCCTCGCGCTTGCTTCCGGCCAAATCCGCGACCTCACGGTGCTGGCGACTGACCAGAGCCAGCATGCTCGCCTGGCGCTTGCGCTGCGTGCGTCGGGGCTTACCAGCCAGGCTGCGGCGGAGCAGTTGCTTGCCTTGCATCCCGGCGCCCCTCTTCCGGGCGGCCTGGAGGAACTGGGTCCGCAAGCTGCCGCTGCGATTCTGGCGTCGGGCACGCAGCTTGCCGGGGCCTGACAATGCCAGGTGACACGACTGGTTTGGCCCGCGCGGTCACCGACGGTGAGGACCGGCTGGTCAGTGCCGATGAGCCGCTTGCACGGTTGCAATTGCGCTGCG
>JANONQ010000387.1:0-8422 GCA_031420935.1 Novosphingobium sp.
CAATACAAACTCCATTTTCGAGTGCCTCATACTCGTGCTAGGCCCGGCCTGCGTCAAGCTCCATGGCTGCCAATTGCGCATAAGGGGAACACTTTCAAATGGCCGTGGTTCCGTCCCAGTTCGTGACACGCTTTGCGTCGGATGGGCGAAAGGCGTTGGTGGCACATGGATAAAAACCTTTTATCGCGAGTTCGGAAGCAGACGTGGTTTTACCGCTATCCACGCGGGCTGCCGATAATCCTGTTTCTGTTGGTTTGCCTGGCGATCGTGGGGATCGTTACGACGATCGAGCTGTCCGACGAGCGGCAGCGGAGTGTCGAGCTAGAACGCAACGCGACTGAAATTTCTGCTGCATTGCGGCAGCGTACGACTGAAAACATCGCCTTCCTGCGCGCTGCGGCTCGCCTGTTCGAAGCACGCAAGATTGCCTCGCAAGCTGAACTGGTCATATTGAGCAAGGAATTGCTGCCCGAAGACGAAAACTACGGCGCTCTCGGTTTAGGCTGGGCCATTCGCACCGAAGCCAGCGAAATACCCGCCTTCGAGAAGAAGATGCGCACACGCGGTTTTCCGGCCTTCAAGGTTTGGCCGCGGGCTGCAGGAGACTCCCGGCCGGCCGTGGCCGTGACTTATATTTCGCCGCTGTCCGCAGAAAACCAACCCGCCATTGGCTACGATATGTATTCGGAAAATATGCGCCGCCAGGCAATGGACGAGGCTGCCCGGCTGCGCCTGCCGGTCGCCACGGGTAGGGTGGTTTTGATCCAGCAACAGACGTCCGCAGAAAAGAGTGGCTTCCTGATTTACATGCCGGTGTTTGAGTTTGGCACAAAACGGTTGCTCGGCTTCGTCTATACACCCTTCATATCATCCGAATTGCTCGCCTCCGCTGTTCGCCTGACCGCGGCACGGGCAGTTAACATCGCGATTTACGATGGAGCTGTGAGGCCGGAACGCCTGTTGGTCGAGCGGCGGCTGCAAGCGCAGGCCCATAAAACTACCGTCCAGCCCTTGCAGATCGGCAATCGAACATGGCTCGTCGCCGTCACTTCGACCACGCCCAACGGGCTGACCCAGCTTTCGCAACTCGTGGTATTGGCGGGAAGCCTGTTCGCGATATCATTGCTGACAATCTCATATCTCATACTTCGGCGCGCAGCCGACGACCGGCAGGCTTTCGAATGGCAGAGCGAGCAGGCCTCGATCCGCTCGACGCTGTCCCGCGAACTCAACCACCGAGTCAAAAATACGCTGGCCAATGTGCTGTCGATCGCGGCGCTGACACGGCGCCGGACAAACGACATCGACACGTTTTACGAAAGCTTTACCGGCCGCGTCCAGGCGTTATCCGCAACCCATGACCTGCTGACCAAAAGCGAATGGTCGAACACCCTGATCGGCGATGTGATCCGCAGTGAGCTGAAACCCTATACGGGCCGCATGGCGAGTGAAATCGTGCTGACCGGGCCAGATGTGGGCATCGCGTCCAGCGATGCCCTGTCACTGGGATTGGCAATCCATGAACTTGCCACCAACGCGGCAAAATACGGCGCGCTTTCAAATGAAACCGGCAAGGTCTTAGTGACCTGGCAAAAAATCTCGCCGGAATTGTGCGAAGTCCGATGGCGCGAAACCGGGGGCCCGGTGGTAGTGCCCCCAAGTGGCCGCGGATTCGGCCGTGAACTACTCGAGCGGATCCTCGCGCAGGAATTGCACAGCGATGTCAGGTTGCAATTCGAGCCCGAGGGGGTTGAGTGCCTGTTGCGGATTCCCATCCGGCAAATTACGTCGTTCGCCCTGCGCAGCGAAGACAAATAGCCGCAGCCTCACGCCATCGGACGGGTAGATCCAAAAAACAGCGCCTGGCTGATCGCCGCGCGGACGGTCGCTTCCTGAAATGGCTTCGTGATGATGTACGTCGGCTCCGGCCGCTGACCAGTCAGCAGCTTCTCGGGAAACGCAGTAATGAAAATCACCGGAACATCCCCGAACTTAAGGATATCCTCAACCGCATCGATGCCCGAGCTGCCATCGGCCAGCTGAATGTCGGCGAGCACAAGGTTGGGGCGTGTTTCGGCAAAACGATCGCGCGCCTGGCTGCGAGTGGTGGCGGTTGCCACGACATTGTGACCCAGTCCCGTCGCCAGATCTTCCAGTTGCATGGAAATCAGCGGTTCATCCTCAATGATAAGCACATCGGCGCAGGTTTCGCTTTCGACCTCGGTGATCGCCTGGGTGACCAGGATCATCACCTCGCTCGGCGATACGTCAATTATTTCGGCGGCCTCCTCAGGTGTGAACTCTTCCAGCGAAGTCAGTAACAAGGCAGCGCGGTGCTTGGGCGTGACGTGAGCCAGGCGGGCCTGCGCAGTTTGTTCGTGAATTCCGCTGCCTGCCGATCCACCAGAAGGCTCCGCCTGCACCGCGTTCCAGATAGTGTTGAACGCAGCATAAAGGGCGACGCGACTTTCGCCCATCCTGCCGAGCAGCGCTTTATCTTCGAGTGCAGCTTCCAAGGTGGTCCTGACATAGGCGTCTCCCGAAATCTGCGATCCGGTAAGTGCCCGCGCATAACGGCGGAGATAGGGAAGCTGGATTGCCAAATCATCGGAAACGCTCATTATCGACCTTTCGGGACAGGTTCAGCTCCGCCTGCGGGTCGGATTAGGGGCAAAAGTGCCATTTGCCAACATACATTACACCACGCGCCGAGCGGCCCGGGACCTGCGAAGCGCATGCCGGCACGTATGCTTTTTTTCCGCCAGTAAGAAAATATTTAAACTTTTCTTCAGCGGTGGAACCCAACACGCGCCAGTGTGTTTAATCAGTATCACCACCCCGACCCCCCTCCCCGCTCTCGCGATGGGTGGTGATACACTTGAGGCCTCCGCGATTGCAAAATTGCGGGGGCCTCGCAATTTCCCTTACCTTCGGACAGTGTTTTGGCGGCGCGCTGGTGTCGGGAACCGGTCTGGCGAACGCGAGTCGCAAGCGCTAATATTTTGGGCAAGGCTCGTTAGTTCATGATTTATAAATATTCTTGGGTCCGGGAACCGCAACCCTTCCTCACACGTTCATTTTGCGAATGGTGTATTTTCGCAAATATGGTGCGGTGAGGAGAAAGTCAGCATGGCCAGGATCGGGAGTAAACCGCAGACCCCGTTTCGTGGCACTTCGGCAATTTTCGGCACGTTGATCGAAGATCACGACGAACATCGCCGGATTCTGGCAGCACTCAGCGAAACCCGGGGCCAGTCAACCGCTCGTCAAGAGCTCTTCGCCGAGATGACCTTTGCGTTGAAAGGTCACGCTGCTGCCGAAGAGCAAGCAGTCTGGTCAACTGTCTTGCGCAAGCCGGAAATCACCGAGCAAGGCCGTCATGCTGTTGCCGAACACAAGGAAATCGACGACATGCTCAACGCGCTTGCTGCAACAAGCATGGCAAGCGGCGCATGGCTGGTGCGATTCACCGCATTGCGGGAGGAATATCTTCACCATATCCGCGAAGAGGAGCAGGAACTGTTTGTCGCGGTCGACAAGCATTTGACGGCGGATGATCGGGTTTACATGGATGGCGTGTTTAAGCGCCGCAAACTGGCCGAAACTGACGCCGCTGAGATCACGCCGCGGCTCAAGGCTGTACATTAGGGGGATTATGCGGGGGCTCATGCGGCCGCCGATCGATGGCCGGGTAGGTATCTGATCGAGGCGGTAATCCGAGTTTAGATGTCGAGGATTGAAGATCATGCAGAAGCCTATTGATCGAGCGGGAGCGGAACCTCGAGCAAGCGCGCTTGCCTCGATCTTCCAGTTTGGCGCCGCGAAAAATTCGCATGATAATAATTCGCAGAGCCTGCGGGTTGCACTGGTCGGCAATTATACGCCGCAGCGCTGCGGAATTGCGACATTCACCAGCGATGTGGTGGAAAGCTTCGGCGAATTTGAACCCGGCGTCGGTTTCGACGTGCATGCAATCTACGACGGCACCAATCCGGTGATCCATGAAGGTGTTCGCAACGAAATCGAACGTGAAGACATCGAGGCCTACCGCTACGCTGCGCGGCTAATGAATGAGGATCGCGTCGCCGCGGTCTGGGTCCAGCATGAATTCGGCATTTTCGGCGGTGACAGCGGAGAGCATATCCTTGAGCTTGTGGACCGCGTTGCCGCACCGGTTGCCGTGACGATGCATACGGTGCTGTCCGATCCGACCCCCAAGCAGGCGCAGATCACCCTTCATCTGGTCCGCAAGGCCAGCGCGCTGATGGTAATGAGCCAGCTCGGCTGCGACCTGCTGGTCGGACGTTACGGCGCCGACCGTCAGCGCATTCATGTTATCGAGCATGGTGCCCCCGATCGGCATTTGCGGCTGAGCCGGTTCACCAGCGCGGGCACGTCAGCCCGGTTGATGACCTTTGGTTTACTTGGCCCCGGCAAAGGGCTGGAATCGGCCATCGCCGCACTTCCCGCAATCGTCGCCAAGCATCCCGCGACAATTTATCGGATTGTTGGCATGGCTCACCCCCATCAGCTGCGCGACCACGGCGAAGAGTACCGCGAAAGCCTGGTGGCGCTCGCGGACCGGCTCGGCGTCTCGGATCATATCGAATGGGACAATCGTTTTGTCAGCACTGAAGAACTGCTCGCGCAGCTTGAAGCCTGCGATATCTATCTGACGCCTTACCTTAATATGCAGCAGAGCACTTCCGGCACGCTCAGCTATGCGGTTGCGCTGGGCCGGGCGGTGGTTTCAACTCCCTATATTCATGCCCGAGAATTGCTGCCCGACACTGGCGGCACATTGGTCGAGCCTAACGATCCCGCCGCTATCGCGCGTGCGGTCAACCGGCTGCTCGATAGTCCGGATGAACTTGAGGCGGTACAGCTCAAGAGTTATCGCCGCGGCCGCAGGACGATATGGTCGCATTTCGCGGCCAGTTCCGGTGCCATGCTCAAATCGATCGCGTCCGCGCCGGCCGAGGTATCGGCCACGCAATTGCGCGCTGTCCCAGGTCTCGTCGCCTTCGAGGCGATGTGCGACGATACCGGCATTTTGCAGCACGGCATTGGTCTGATCCCGGATCGCCGCCACGGGTATTGCCTCGACGACTGCGTGCGGGCGCTGATGCTGGTCAATCGTGTCTCCTGGCGCAGTGGCGGTGAAGAGCTGGTGCGCGCGACGCGGTTCGCCTCATTTATCCAGCATGCATGGAATGTAGACCGCCATATTTTCCGCAATTTCATGCGCTTCGAGCGGACATGGTGCGAAGACGCCGGATCGCAGGACAGCAATGGCCGGGCCATATGGGCGCTTGGCGACACCGCCGCCAATTCGCGGATCGAAGAAGTGCGGCAGTGGGCTGAAAAGCTGTTCGGCACGGTTGCCGACATTGCACTCGAGTTCCAGTCGCCCCGAGCGATCGCTTTTGCCTCGCTTGGCGCGGCTAGCATGCTCGAGCGGGACCCGGACAACGCTCGGGCCCGCGCCATTGCGGAAAGCTCCGGGCGAACTCTGCAATCGCTGCTGTGCAGTGCCCGCCGTCCCGACTGGGCTTGGTTCGAGGCCGTCGTCGCTTACGACAACCCGCGTTTGCCGCAGGCGCTCATCGAATGCGGCAGGGTTTGCGAACAGCCGGCGTGGATCGAGTCGGGCTTCGAAACCTTGCGGTGGATCCTTGAGCGGCAGATTGGCGAGGGCGGATATTTCCGGCCTGTTGGCTGCGAATCGTTCGGCCGGGTTGGTGAGATCCTGCCATTCGATCAGCAACCGCTCGAAGCCTGGGCGACTATCGATGCCTGCCGCACGGCCGTGCAAATCGATGGCTCGCACGAATGGGCGGAACATGCGGCGCGCGCCCTTCGCTGGTTCCACGGTAGCAACGACCGCGGTGTCGCTTTGGTCGATGCCCGGCTCGGCAGCTGTCTTGACGGTGTGACACCAATCGGAGCAAATGGGAATTGTGGTGCGGAATCCTTGCTTGCATACCAACTTGCGTACTACGGGTATGATGCAATTGGCGCAGAGGAAGGCACCGCAAGACCAGCATATGGCGGAGCAAGATCAGCAAATATCGCCTGAGAGCCCCCTTTGCTTGGCGTCCGAGCGCCTGGAAGCCGCGCCCGAGCGAGTCGTTATCCGGCCATTTCACCTTGGTTGGCAGGCAGCCACAGCACCATCGGACCGGGCCGGACGCCTAATTGCCGACATTCTGGCGATGCGCGAGGCGGAAGTGGAGGAAAATTACCGCGCCATGCTCGCGGAATTCGATGACCGGCATTGGCAGATCGAATCGGTTTTCGATAAACGCTTCCTGCAAGTATCAGCCGGCGGCAGCGTCCCTGATGCACTGACGGTTACGCGCCAGCGGCTGATCGGTGCCTACTTCTGCCACGAATATAGCTATGCCGCTGCGGCCCTGATGAACCCCAGCGCGGTCGAGCATCCCGATCAGACCGGCATTTCCAACGGCGCGGTGCGGTTCGTCATGTCGATGCGGGCCGTGGGCGAAGGCCACATCAGCACCATTGCCTTTCGCGAAGGCATCATCGAGCGCGACGGCAGTTTCCAGCTCTGGCCGCAGCCCCCCATCGCTACCTCCGCCGAGGCACGGGTGGAAGTCGATAATGTCGACGGCGAGGAGCCCGTCCGTATCTTCCGCGATCCCGACAGCACCCTGTCGGGAACGGTCATCTTCCCGGTCACCGAACCGCAGCGCAACGGTCTGGAAGATCTGCGCCTGGTCCGATTTGAACATGATAATGGCGAGCTGGAATGGATCGGCACCTATACCGCCTATAGTGGCAGCGTGATCCGATCCGAATTGCTGCGAACCAAGGACTTTCACAGTTTTACCTTGGAGCCGATCCGCGGGCGGGCCGGACGCAACAAGGGAATGGCGCTTTTCCCCAACATGGTTGACGGAAAATTCATGATGGTTGGCCGGCAGGACGGGAAGAACCTGTACCTGCTGTCATCCGATCGGCTAGATTGCTGGGACAGTGACGGCGAATTGCTGCTCAAGCCAAAATTCCCGTGGGAGTTTATTCAGATCGGCAATTGCGGTAGCCCTATTCTGTGCAAGGAAGGCTGGCTGCTCTTGACCCATGGGGTCGGTCCGATGCGCAAATATTCGATCGGCGCGGCACTGCTCGATCGCGACGATCCCGCCAAAGTCCTTGCCCGCAGCCCAGCCCCATTGCTGGCGGCGAAGGACAACGACAGGCACGGCTATGTGCCGAATGTCGTTTACAGTTGCGGCGGCATGCGCGTGGGCAAGCGGCTTTTTCTGCCCTACGGTCTTTCGGACAGCGCCATCGGTTTTGCCAGCGGGCAGATCAAGGATATCCTGGCGACGCTCGTCTGAGCCTACTGTTCGGCCGCACGCTTGAGGTCTTCCGTGACCTGTTCCAGCGCCTTGGAAACGCGGCGCGACTCTGCCGCCAGCTTCGCCTCGCGCGATGCTGACATCGGATCGCTGGCGCTCATACCCTCCGATTCCGCTTCAAGGCGCTGATCGATATCCTGTTTCCACTCGCGCAGCAGGCTCTCGCGGGTCGCAAGATCGAGCTCGACATCTTCGCGCAGATCTTCCGGGCTGTCGTAATGCCGGCGCGGGTCCGGCGCTTTTTCGTTATCCGCATCGCGCTGCACGTTTTCGCTCGGATGCTTTTCGCCAGAGCGTTCCATTATCAACTCCTGTAAACTGCCGGGCCCGATTGCCGGCTAAATCGCATTGCCGGATCAACGCTTTACCAAAACTAGGGTTCCCCTCGGCCAGTTGCTGACAATTGCAAATTGGCGCTTTTCACCGATTGATCGAGCTTCTCGGGAGTCCGTTCCGCCGATGACGATGCCGAATGTCAGGAACCTTTCAAATTGTTAAATGTTTAATTTGTAGTTGAGGGGCACTTCGGAGGCGCAAAATATGAGCTTAAGGGCGGAAGCAGAAACAGCTGAGTGCCATACGCCGCTCAGCATTGAGGATTTCAAGCACGCGCTGGCGACGGTTACGCCGCACCTGCGCGCTTTTGCGCGGTCATTGTGCGGTTGCCGTGATCGGGCTGACGATCTGGCGCAAGAAACGCTGTTGAAGGCTTGGGGTGCTCGCGACCGCTATCAGTCGGGCACCAATTTCAAAGCCTGGACATTCACCATCCTGCGCAATCAATTCTACAGTGAAGCTCGCCGCGGGCGGTTCCACGGCGAATATGACGAGGTCGCGGCCGAACGCATCTTGTCGGCGCCGGCCTCGCAGGACAAGGCGCTTGAACTTGCCGACGTACTGCGCGCCTTCGACCTGCTTTCGGAAAATCAGCGGGAAGTTCTCATCCTCGCGGGGGTTGGCGGCATGTCGTATGAGGAAATCGCTGAAATCTGCGGTATCGCGCAAGGTACGGTGAAAAGCCGGATTTGCCGGGCACG
>JANONQ010000388.1:0-4332 GCA_031420935.1 Novosphingobium sp.
GCCTCGATCACATCGACGCCGATCTGCTGCAACCGCCGGGTCACCAGCGCCCGCTGGCGCAGCAGCGAATCCGCCGTCACCGCCATCGCCAACGCCTGCATGTCGTCCGGGCCGGCGGTGGCGATCGATTCCAGCTCGGCGTCGGCCAGGGTGACGAACAGCACCAGATGGCTCGCCACCAGCCGGCCGATGCTCTCGATCATCAGCTCGGCGCTGGTCGGGTCGGTGAAGTCGCTGAATACGACGATCAGCGAGCGGCGCTGCAGCCGGCTGGCGAGGCTGGCCAGCGCCAAGGTGAAATTGGGCTCCTGGGCATGATAGTCGAGCCGCGCTGCCTCGCTCTGCAAGCGGCGGAAATCGCGGGTGCCGGAAACAAACGGGGTCATCACCTCGGGCCTGGCGGCAAAGCCGTAGAGCGCCACCCGGTCGCCGCTCTTGAGCGCTACATAGGCCATCGTCAGCGCCGCCGACACCGCCCGGTCTATGCGCGGCACGCCGCCGACCGGCTCGCACATGGTCTGGCCGCAATCGAAGGCGAAGACGATCTGATTGTTGCGCTCGGTCTCATATTCCTTGGCGTAGAGATGGGTGTGGCGGGCGGAGCTTTTCCAGTCGATCCGGCGGCGGTCCATGCCGGGCTGGTATTCGCTCAAGGCCTCGAACTGGGTGCCCTCGCCGCGGATGCGCCGAGCGATCAGGCCATATTGCGCATCGCGCAGGAAGGTCTGCAGGGCCGGCGAGCGGACGGCGGCGATATTCGGCGACACCCGCACCGCTTGCCCGACCGGGCGTGTCACCAGCCGCGCGCCGAGGCCGAGCGGGCCGCTCCAGCGCAGCCACAGCGTCTCGATTTGGCCAGTGCCGCGCCGGCTCGGGGTGATAATCGCGCCGCCCTGCCAGCTGGCCGAGACTGGATCATGGCGCAGCGCGAGTTCGCAGCGTCCGCCGGGAGCCAGGCGCGGGTCGAGCGCCAGGGCGGCGGTGACCGCACCGGGGGAGCCGCCGGCGATGTCCGCCAGAACGGATAGCTGGCCCTCGGCGCCGACTTCGATATCCGGCGAAGCGATCACCCGCACATCCGCTAGGCGGCCCGCGGCAAAGCCGTCGAGCAGCACGGTCAACAGCAGCGCCGCGCCGAGCGCCGGGGCGACGATCCAGGCGGCGGGTGCGATGGCGGCCAGGAGCAGCGCGACGGGCGCGGCAAGCGCAATCAGGATCGCGGCGCGGGTGGTGGGGACGATGCGGGTCAAGCTAGATCCTCCCCGGTACGGGGAGGTGGCAGTCCGCAGGACTGACGGAGGGGTCCCACCTCTCCGCAAACAGTGTGCCCGCCGGAGGGGTGAGCCTCCTCGACAACCCTTCGGGCGGTCCCCCTCCCCGTGCCGGGGAGGATTTAAGAGCAATCCCCCTCACCGCGGCGCCTCGGTCTGTTCGACCAGGTCCGCCACCAGCGCTTCCACCTGCCGGCCTTCGATCTCCGCCGCCGGGCTGAGCAGCAGCCGGTGGCGCAGCACCGAGGTCGCCAGCGCCTTGACGTCGTCGGGCACGACATAATCGCGCCCGTCAATCGCGGCGCGAGCGCGGGCGGCGCTGGCAAGCAGCACGGCGGCGCGGGGGCTGGCGCCGCAGGACAGCTCCGCACTCTCCCGCGTCGCGCGCACCAGCCGCACGACATAGTCGGTGACCGCATCTGCCAGCTTCACCTGCTTGACCGCTCGGGCGGCGGCATCGAGCCGGGCCGCATCGGCAACCGCGGCGATGCCGAACTGAGCCGGGCGCGGCGGGCCGCTCGCCTCGCCGAAGCGGGCGACGATGCGGGTTTCCTCCTCCAGGCTCGGATAGGGCACCAGCAGTTTGAACAGGAAACGGTCAAGCTGCGCTTCCGGCAGCGGATAAACCCCCTGGCTCTCGATCGCGTTCTGCGTCGCCACCACCATGAAATGCGCTGGCAGCTGATGCACCGCCCCGTCGAGCGTGACCCGGCGCTCCTGCATCGCCTCGAGCAGCGCCGCCTGGGTCTTGGGCGGAGTGCGGTTGATCTCGTCGGCCAGCAGCAGGTCGCAGAAGATCGGGCCGCGGGTCAGGGTGAACTGGCTGGTCTGGAAGTTGAACAGGTTGGAGCCGAGGATGTCGCCCGGCATCAAATCCGGGGTGAACTGGATGCGGCCGAAATCGAGCCCAAGGCTGGCGGCGAAACATTGTGCGAGGAAGGTCTTGGCGGTGCCCGGCGGGCCTTCGAGCAGGACATGGCCCTGGGCGAGCAGCGCGACCAGCAGATGCTCGACGATATCGGCCTGGCCGACAATCGCCTTGGCGATCTCGCCGCGGATCGCGCCGGCGAGGGTGCTGACCTCGGCGAGGTCCATGGTCTGTATGTCGCTCATGCCTGCAATGTCCTTTCGAGCGCATGGAGGTCCTGCGCTGCCTTGAGAATGTCGTGGGGCCGGCGCGCGCTGCGCAGGCTGCTGGCGATGGTGGAGAAGGATGCCTGCGTGCCGGTCCGGCTGGCCAGCGAACGGTCGATCGCGGCTTCCGTGGCGCTGGCATCGGCCTGCCGGGACAGCGCCAGTGCGCGGGCGAGCCGCTCGCGCGTCGCCGTCGCATAGGGGCCGGCGACCAGATGCAGCCGGCCGCTCCGGCGGATCAGCCCGGCGGCATTGCCGACCAGCGCCCGCTTACCGAAGGCGATGGCGCGCGCGGCGGTGCGCGGCGGACCGAAGCGCAGGAAGGCCCGCCAACCGACCGCCAGCGCGGCCAGCAGCAGGCACAGCGTCGCCGCCAGAAACGGCGGGGTGAAGGCCAGGGTAAGCAGATTGGCCGAACGCGCGTGGCCATTGAGGGTAAGGTCGAAAGTGACGGCATCGGCGCTGTCTCCGGCGGCGACCCGCACCAGCCGCTCGGCAAACCGGGCATTCGCCTGGCTGGCCATGCCGTAATTATCGAGCAGATCGGGCTCGAACACGACCACCAGCGGATAGAGTTCGTCGTCCTCGCCTTCGCTTTCAGACCCGTTGAGCGCCATGGCATCGAGCGCGGGATAATACCCATCGTCTGCGATGTAGCCCGCCAGTACGCGCCCATCCTGCCGGCCCTCGACCAACGGGACCAGATCCGCGCCAGTACCCGATTGCACCGCATCGCCGGCGGGCAGCCTGCCCTGCGCGCCATCGGCGACCCACAGCGCGGCGTTGCGTCCCGCCCGCATCGGCGCAATTCCGGCGGAGAGGAAATCAAGGAAGCCCTCCCAACGCGGCGTCGCCGTCCCGGCAAGCTGGACCCAGCCCCGCTTCGCGCCCGGCGCGCCCGCCCCCGCCGGCACGCCGATCCATTTGGGGGTGACGACCAGCGTCGGGCCGATGTGGCGGCGGTCCGCGACGATGCGCTCCAGCTCCTCGCCGTCAGCGCCGTGGGGCGGGGTCAGCACCAGCAGGCCGGGCGCTGCGAGCGCCCCAGCGCTGCGCGAACGACGCACAGTGAAGCCGCGCCGCTCGAGATAGTCAGCCAGCGCGGCATAGCCGTTGAGCCCCTTGCCGCCGGCATGACCGCCACCGTCGTTGGTTGTGCCTGTCGCCATTCCCGCGCCAATCGTCCAGAGCAGCACGGTGAAGGCGGCCGCGCCGAACAGCACTAGCGCCAGCGCCGCGCGGGGGCTGAACGGGTTGGCTGGCCCGGCGGTCATGGACGCGGAGGTCAGGTCGTCAGAGCTCATGCGGCGGGTTCCTTGCCCCGGAATTCCTGGAGAGCAAAATCGGCATAGGCCCCGCGCGCCGCTTGCCAGTCGGCGGCGTCGAGTTCGCGCAAGGCGAACAGACTGCGCTCGACCCGGGCGGCGATCACCGCGAAGGCAGTCCGCGCCCGCTCGGGCAGCTGCGGCAGCGCGGCGATCTCGCGCGCGGTGCTCGCCGGGTGCAGCCAGGCGGGCCGCGCTACGGCGATGTGGTGGACGCTGCGCTGCAACAGCAGATGCGCCGCCTCGCCGAAGCGGCCCTCGGCGGCGAGCCGGTCGGCATCCTCGAGCAGGGCAACCGCATGGGCGCGGCCCGGCGCCCAATCCTCCGCAGCCGCCGGATTGGGCTTGCGGCGCCGGGCGAGCAGCGGCTGCACAACCAGCCGCCAGAGCAGAAACGCCGCGCCAAGAAGCGCCAGCGCGATGAAGATCTTCTCGATCACCGGCCACGACAGGCCGAGCGCCCGGCCCACCGGCTCGAACAGCCAGCGCAGCCATTCGCCCAGCAGCCTGAGCCAATCCGGCGTCTGCGGCGGCTGGATCGGCGGCAGCGGGGCGAACTGGATGTCGGACGACACGCGCATCGCTGCCCAGTCCCGGGCCGC
>JANONQ010000389.1:0-2501 GCA_031420935.1 Novosphingobium sp.
GGTGACCGCCGCGGTGGCGCTGGTGGTGTTGGTGTGGCTGCTGCGCGAGCGGATAATCGGCGACATTCTCGGCCTGTCGTTGGTGCTGGGCGGGGCGTTTGGAAATATTCTCGACCGCGTGCGATTCGGCTTTGTCGTCGACTATGCCGATCTCCATTTCGGCAGCTTCCGACCTTTCTATATCTTCAACCTCGCCGATGCCGCGATCACCATCGGCGTCCTGATTATCCTTGCCCGTTCGCTGCTTTCGCGCGAAAAGCCGAAACAGACGGGCGAAACCGCTCCGGAGAGCTGACATCATGCGTAAATCTGCCGCCCTTATCCTCGTGACCACCGCCTCGCTGCTCTCGGCCTGCGGCGGCGGCGGCGGGCTGTTCAACCGCGACCGGCCGGACGAATTTGCCGTCCAGCGCCAGGCGCCGCTGGTGGTGCCGCCCGATTTCTCGCTGACCCCGCCGCAGCCCGGCGCGCCGCGACCGGCTGACACCAACAGCCAGCAGCAGACGCTCGACGCGCTGTTCGGCGGCAGCGCCCCGCGCAGCGAGGTCGAGAAGAACACGATCAGCCGTGCTGGCACCGCCGTGCCCGGCATCCGCTCCGCCGTCGGCGATCCCGGCACCAACACCGTCGGCAAGGGCGAAATCACCCGCGACATCATCGCCGCCCCGCAAGGCGACGGCCGCGAGGCGCGGGCAGTGGCGGGCAGCTAAAGCTTGCCCTCCCGCTCGATCTCCCGGGCGACCTGCTTCTGGCCGATATCCCGCCGGCAAAACCCGTCCGGAAACTCGATCGCATCCACCGCCGCATAGGCCAGTCCTTGCGCCTCGCGCACCGAGTTTCCGCGCGCCGTTACATTGAGCACGCGCCCGCCATTCGCCGTCAGCGCGCCATCGGCCCCAAGCGCGGTGCCGGCGTGGAACACCTTGGCGCCGCCGGCCTCGGCCGCGGGAATGCCGTCGATCCGCCCGCCATGCTGCGGTGCCTCCGGATAGCCCCGCGCCGCCATCACCACCGTTAGCGCGGTGCTGGGCGAAAAGCGTGGCGGCTCGATCGAGGCCAGCCGGTTCTCGGCGCAGGCGAGCAGCAGCTCGCCGAGGTCATTCTCCAGCCGCAGCATCAGCACCTGGCATTCGGGATCGCCGAAGCGGCAATTATATTCGATCAGCTGCGGCCCTTCGCGGGTCAGCATCAGCCCGGCAAAGAGCACCCCGGAATAGGGCGAGCCAGCCTCGGCCATCGCCCGCACGGTCGGGGCGACGATCCGGGTCATCGCTTCGGCCTCAAGGCTTGGGGTGAGCACCCGCGCCGGGCTGTAGGCGCCCATGCCGCCGGTATTCGGCCCGGTGTCGCCCTCGCCGACGCGCTTGTGGTCTTGCGCCGAGCCGAAGGGAAGGATGGTGGCGCCGTCGGTCAGGGCGAAGAAGCTCGCCTCCTCGCCTTCGAGAAATTCCTCGATGACCGCCTCGGCGCCAGCCTCTCCAAAGCGCCCCGCAAAGATCTCCCGGATCGCCCCTTCCGCCTCCTCGAGGCTCATCGCCACAGTGACCCCCTTGCCCGCCGCCAGACCATCGGCCTTGATGACGACCGGGATGCCGAACTTCGCCAGTGCCGCCAGCCCATCCGCCTCGCTATCCACCCGCACATAGGCGCCGGTCGGGATATCGGCACGGGCGCACAAATCCTTGGTGAAGCCCTTGCTGCCTTCCAGCCGGGCGGCCGCCCCGCTCGGCCCGAACACCGGGAATCCGGCGCCGCGCAGGCTGTCCGCCAGTCCATCGACCAGCGGGCCTTCCGGGCCGATGACAATGAGTCCGATCCGCTGCGCCTCGCAGAAAGCCACGACAGCGGCGTGATCGGCGGCATCGAGCGCCGCCAGCTCGGCATGCTCGGCAATCCCCGGGTTTCCGGGCGCGGCGTAGAGTTTGCCGCCATCCTCCGCTATCAGCCGGGATTGCGCCAGCTTCCACGCCAGCGCATGTTCGCGCCCGCCCGATCCCAGCAGCAGGATGTTCATGGCCCCGGTTTCGCCCTTCGATGATGATTACAGTGCCGGGCTGGTAGCGAAGGACGCAGCCGGCGACAACGCCGCGCCGCTTTCAGTCAGCGAGATTTCCGCGCTGCTCAAGCGCACGGTGGAGGAACGCTTTTCCTTCGTGCGGTTGCGCGGTGAGCTTTCCGGCGTCAAGCGGGCCGCGTCGGGACATCTGTATTGCAGCCTTAAAGACGAAGGCGCGCGCATCGACGGGGTGATGTGGAAGGGCCAGGCGGGGCGGCTCGCTTTCCTGCCCGAGGACGGGATCGAGGTGATCGCGACCGGCAAGCTCACCACCTATCCGGGGCGGTCCAACTACCAAATCGTCATCGAGCGGATGGAGATTGCCGGCGAGGGCGCGCTGCTGGCGCTGCTGGCCAAAACCAAAGCGCGGCTTGAGGCGGAGGGGTTGTTCGCTGCGGAGCGCAAGCGGGCGCTGCCGTACCTGCCACGAGTGATCGGCGTGGTG
>JANONQ010000390.1:0-3203 GCA_031420935.1 Novosphingobium sp.
GCAGTCCAATCTCGACGTCGCGGATAACAGCGGCGCGAAGCGCGTCCAGTGCATCAAGGTGCTGGGCGGCTCAAAGCGGCGCACGGCCGGCGTTGGCGACATCATCGTGGTGTCGGTCAAGGAAGCGCAGCCGCGTGCCCGGGTCAAGAAGGGCGATGTTCACCGCGCGGTGATCGTGCGTACCCGTAAGGAAGTGCGCCGCACTGATGGCAGCGTGATCCGCTTCGACACCAATGCCGCGGTGCTGATCAACAAGAACGAGGAGCCGATCGGCACCCGTATCTTCGGCCCCGTTGTGCGCGAGCTGCGCGGTCGCGGTTTCATGAAGATCATCAGCCTTGCGCCGGAGGTGCTGTGATGGCCGCCGCCAAGATCAAGAAGGGTGACAGCGTCGTTGTCCGTTCGGGCAAGGATAAGGGCCGCACCGGCACGGTGCTGCAGGTCATGCCCAAGGCCGAGAAGCTGCTGGTGCAGGGCGTCAATGTCGCCACCCGCCACCGCAAGCCGACGCAGACCGAGCCGCAGGGCGGTATCGAACGCCGCGAGGCGCCGATGCATATTTCCAAGGTTTCGCTCGCCGATCCGAAAGATGGCAAGCCGACCCGCGTGCGCTTCGAAGTGAAGGACGGCAAAAAGCTGCGCGTCGCCGTCAAGTCCGGGGAAACGATCGATGGCTGAGACCTACACACCACGGATGAAGCTGCGCTACCATGACGTCATCACCAAGGCGATGACCGAGCGCTTCGGCTACGAGAACCACATGGAAGTGCCCAGGATCGAGAAGATCACGATCAACATGGGCGTTGGCGAGGGCACGCAGGACCGCAAGAAGGTCACCATCGCCGCCGAGGAGATGGCGCTGATTGCTGGGCAGAAGCCGGTGATCACCAAGGCCAAGAAGTCGGTCGCCCAGTTCAAGCTGCGCGAGGGCATGGCGATCGGCTGCAAGGTGACGCTGCGCCGCGAGCGCATGTATGAATTTCTCGACCGGTTAATTACCGTCGCCATGCCGCGCATCCGCGACTTTCGCGGGCTCAACCCGAAAAGCTTTGACGGGAACGGCAATTACGCGATGGGCCTGAAGGAGCAGATCATCTTTCCCGAGATCAGCTACGAACAGATCGACAAGGTGCGGGGCATGGACATCATGGTCACCACCACCGCCAGGACCGACGACGAGGCGCGCGAGCTGCTGCGTCTGTTCGGTTTCCCGTTCCCGCCGGAAGCTGTTGAAGAACAGCAAGCCGCTTAAGAGTCGCTGAGACTCCCAGATTTGCAGAAGAGAGCTTAAGTCCATGGCGAAACTGAGTTCGGTCAATAAAAACGAGCGCCGTAAGAAGCTCGTTGTGAAATATGCGGCCAAGTATGCCGCGCTGAAGGCCCAGGCGGGCGACAAGTCGCTCGACGATACCGAGCGGCTGATGGCGCGGCTGAAGATGGCCGAGCTACCGCGCAATGCGAACCCCACCAGGGTACGCAACCGCTGCGCCACCACCGGCCGCCCGCGCGGCTATTATCGCAAGTTCGGCCTCTGCCGGATCGAGCTGCGGGATCTCGCCAACAAGGGCATGATCCCCGGCGTGACCAAGTCGAGCTGGTAAGGACGGGATAGGAATTAGCGATGGCATTGACCGATCCCCTGGGTGACATGCTCACCCGCATTCGCAACGGCCAACGGGCGAAGAAGGACACTGTCCTTTCGCCGGCCTCGAAGCTGCGCGCCCGCGTGCTCGAGGTGCTGCAGCGCGAAGGCTATATCCGCGGTTACAGCGAGGACGCCACCGGCGTTCACCCGCAGCTGCGCATCGAGCTGAAATATTTTGAGGGCGAACCTGCAATCAAGCATGTCGCCCGCGTGTCCAAGCCGGGCCGGCGGGTCTATTCAGGCAGCCGTGAGCTGCCGGTGATCCGTAACGGGCTCGGCATCACCATCGTTTCGACGCCGCGCGGCGTGCTTTCGGATGCCGAAGCGCGCACGCAGAACGTCGGCGGCGAAGTGCTGGCGGAGGTGTACTGATGAGCCGCATCGGCAAACGTCCGGTTGCCATCCCGAGCGGCGTCAGCGCCGGTATCGCGGACGGCATCCTTACCGTGAAGGGCCCCAAGGGCGCTCTTACGCTGAAACTGCGCGACGAGATCAGCTATACCGTCGATGGCGACAGTATCCTGGTCAAGCCGGCCAACGACACCAAGGGCGCGCGCGCCTTCTGGGGCATGCAGCGCACGCTTGTCGACAATCTGGTGACCGGGGTGACCGAGGGATATACCAAGGTGCTGGAGATCACCGGTGTCGGCTACCGCGCCAATTCGCAGGGGCCGCGCAAGCTCAAACTGCAGCTCGGCTACAGCCACGACGTCGATTATGAGGTGCCGGAAGGCATCGACATAAAGACGCCGGACAACACCACGATCGAGATTTCCGGCATCGACAAGCAGAAGGTCGGCCAGGTTGCCGCCGAGATTCGCCGCTGGCGCAAGCCCGAGCCTTACAAGGGCAAGGGCATCAAGTACCGCGGCGAGTACATCTTCCGCAAGGAAGGGAAGAAGAAGTAATGGCCAAGCTCTCGCTTTTCGACCGGCGCCGCCGCCGTGTCCGCACCGCGCTCAAGGCGCGCGCCGGGGGCCGTCCGCGGCTTTCAGTCCACCGTTCGGGTCGGCACATTTATGCGCAGATCATCGATGACGGCGCGGGCCGTACCCTGGCCTCCGCCTCGTCGCTGGCCAAGGGTGCCAAGTCTCCCGGCGCCACTGTCGATGCCGCAGCCAGCGTTGGCAAGCAGCTGGCCGAGGCGGCGAAGAAGGCCGGCGTGACTTCCGTCGTGTTCGATCGCGGCGGCTTCCTGTTTCATGGCCGCGTCAAGGCGCTGGCCGACGCCGCGCGTGAAGGCGGGCTGGAGTTCTGATGATGGCTGACGCAAACAACACCGACAACGCCGGCCCCGAGCAGGCTGCTCCCGATACGGCTGGCGCGCCGATTGCGGCCGACCGTCCGCAAGGCACCGACACCGGCGGCGATGCCCGCGGTCCGCGCGGCGGCCGGGGCGGAGCCCGCGGCGGCGGCGATCGGGGCGGCCGCGATAACCGCGGGGGCGGCGGGCGCCGCGCCGATCGTCGCGGTGGGCGCCCGGGCGCTGAAGACGGCGGCGCAGAACTGATCGAGAAACTGGTCCCCAGACATCGCGTCTCCAAGACGGTGAAGGGCG
>JANONQ010000391.1:0-2057 GCA_031420935.1 Novosphingobium sp.
TCTATCGACGAACCAAGCTCAACGGGAACGACCGCGCCCTGCTCGGCGCGCATTGCCGCCAGCGCCGGATCGTCGGCGTCGATGGTTGCTCCACTGGCGTCGGCATAGTGCCCCTCCGCCGTCCGCGCATAGATCGCCGTCTTCGCGCCGCCGGTGAAGCGGACCAACTCCGCAACAAAGTTCCCCGCCAGCGCTTCGGGCTTTTCGACATGCGCGGCCGCGCGCACGAAGCGCCGCAGCGCTTGCTCGTTGAGCTGCCATTTGTGGAAGAACAACCGCTCGATGGCGTGCTCGACCTTATGATGGATGCGGTTGAACACCAGGTAGAGGCTGACCGCGATTCCCGCGCTGATATAGACGCTGCCGCCATACCAGACCTTGGGGATCGCCTGCTTGATCGCCCATTCGATCAGCGCGAAACTGACCAGCAACAACACCCCGATCGCGCCGAACACCAAGGTCCGGTTCACCGCGAACCCCAGATCGAACAGCTTGTGGCGCAGCACGGCGTAGGCGAGCAGGCCGGGAGCGACCACGCCCTGCATCACGGCATTGAAAGTGAATAAGACAAGATTGGTGTCCGAGCCGAAAATTGTCCCAGTCTGCACCGCGTCCAACGAATTCAACAGGGCAGCGAACAAATAGGCAGACAATGCAAAGATAATCAGCGCGATACGATCGCGTTCGGCTGCTGAACCCCTGCGCCACGCCGCGACCAGATAAAGGATGGCGACCGCTATGTTGATCGCCATCAACACAGGCATGTAGCCGAAACCGCCAGCCCAATTGATATAGTTAGTCAGCCAGAAGCGATCCCAAGTGTAAGCCGTCAAACTGACAAGGCACCAGGCGAACCAGATTTTGAACAGTCGCCAATGCCAACGTGAAAGGGACACGCCCTGCTGTTCGAACATCCGAAACGCAAAGGGAATGAGCGTGGCCACAGCGCCGGAAAACAGAATAATCAGCCACCACATAGGGACCGCCAGCGCGAGATCGGATGCCCAAGGCGGCTGAAGTGATCCGCCCCGTCCAATCGCTGTGAGCGCGACACCGAGCAACATCGCCGTTGCGTTGCCCCAGCCGCGCCACACTATGAAGCAACCGACCAGCATCGAAATAATTGCTGTGAGCAAATTCACGACGCGTAACTTGTTGATTTGCGCCTGTTCATGGCCTTCGGGCAGTGCCGCGATGATGATGTGATTCTCTGACCTGACACCGCCCCGATCCAGCGTAAAGTTGACCCTGTCCCCCACGACGGGTCGAATCAGGTAATAGTAAGTCGGGTCGGTTCGCACAAAATCACCATTGCGGATCCCGGCCTTGGCATAGGGGCCGACGGGGTCCACTTCGATCATCTTGCCAAAACCGGCAGGTGCGCTGGTATCGGGAAGCGGCCTGCCGGCATGAAAAGCGAGTTCGCCAAACAGTCCAGCTCGATAGGCCGTGGTATCGACCATCGATGTCATGCGGTTGCCGATCAGCAGCACCAGCAGCGCGATCAGCAGCGCCTGCTGCCAGCGCGGCCAGTTCAGTTGGTTGGAGTCGCTTGCTTTGGTCATTGCGCTCTTCCCCCAGCCCCGGCCAATGATCGCCTCACCTCGATTTCGGTCAGGGCCTCGACCTGCGCCGCCAGCCGCAAGGTGGTCAGCTCCAAATCCCGCACGCGGATGGCCTGGAGGTCGAGCCCGACCTGTTGCGTCGCCCAGCTCAGCACTTCGATCTCGTCGGGGCGGTAATCCTCGCCGGTGGGCTTGGGGCCGAGCAGGACGCAGCCCGCCAGCGCCGCCTGGTGCATCATCGGCAGGGCGAGTGCGGCTTCTATCGACGAATTGAGTTCAGCAGGAACAACTGAACCCTGCTCGGCGCGCATTGCCGCCAGCGCCGGATCGTCGGCGTCGATGGTTGCTCCACTGGCGTCGGCATAGTGCCCCTCCGCCGTCCGCGCATAGATCGCCGTCTTCGCCCCGCCGGTGAAGCGGCCCAGCTCCGCAACAAAGTTCCCCGCCAGCGCTTCGGGCTTCTCGACATGCGCCGCCGCGCGCACGAAGCGC
>JANONQ010000392.1:0-3061 GCA_031420935.1 Novosphingobium sp.
AACAGTCCCTCTGCGAAGAGGGCTATGAGCCGATAATAATCAAGAAAGAATTCAGGCGGCTTGCTTAGCCAACTCGCGCTTCACTTTCAGCGCATTCGAGGACAGCTTGGTGTCCGCCGTCTTGCGCAGCCAGTTGTCGAGCCCGCCGACATGTTCCACCGAGCGGATGCCGTGCGTCGAGACACGGAACCTGAAGCTGCGGTCCAGCCCTTCCGACATCAGCGTGACATTCTGCAGATTCGGCAAGAACACGCGCTTGGTCTTGTTGTTGGCGTGGCTGACGTTGTTGCCGGTCAGGCGGCCTTTTCCGGTCAGTTCGCAAATGCGGGACATGGCTAAACTCGTTTCGAAAAAGGGGTTCCGTTTCCGGGGAAGGCGGGCGCATAGCGATTCACCCTTGCGAGGTCAAGGTATGCGCGGCTAGCGCGTCAACATGATCCGCTGGCCGCTCCCCGAACCGATGGCGCAGGCGCTAACCCAGGCAGAGCTGGCGGCGGGCGAGGGCGAGGTGCCGGTAGGTGCGGTGGTGGTCAAGGATGGCAAAGTCATCGCCATGGCTCACAACATGACGCGTCAACTCCCGGACCCTACAGCCCATGCCGAGCTGCTCGCAATCCGCTGGGCGGCGCAAACCTTGGGCCAGGAGCGGCTTGAAGGCTGCGAGCTGTGGGTGACGCTGGAGCCCTGCGCAATGTGCGCCGGCGCCATCGCCCATGCGCGGATCGCGCGGCTCTATTACGGCGCGGCCGATCCGAAGGGCGGCGCGGTCGAGCACGGGAGCCGGGTATTCGAGCAGGAGCAGTGCCTGCACCGGCCGGAGGTCTATCCGGGCATCGGCGAGGCGGAGGCGGCGGAAATACTGAGAGGGTTTTTCCGGGAGCGGCGGTAGCAAGTCCGTGCGGTGCTTTAGATTTCGCGCGAAACCTCTCTACAGCCCTCGCCAGATTTTCAACGGTGCCGAATCGCGCGGCCCAAGGCTGCGCCGATCACAGTCCGTCGGCATGAAACCGCGTCCGTAACAAAGCCGCAACTCTTTCAGCCAGCCGTTGCGGCTCAGCACCAGACCGACCTTTCTCCCGCGCCAGTCCGGATTAGCCACGACAAACGCCCGCCGGAATTCCCCCGCCGTCAGCCCTTCCTGCCGCGAGAGCCGGTCGGCGTCCGGCCAGCGCAGCGAGCGCCACAGGATGCTGCTCACGTTGAAATAGGCCTCCGGCGTCTTGACCATGCAGCTCCCGTGTTTGGTCCATTCGTGTTCAAGCAGCGCCGGTGCCGGGGTCATGCACAGATTGCGTCGGATGAGTTCGGGCGAGGGGCGGGGGGTGAGGGCGCACCACTGCGGCGGCGGTCCGCGCCGCGCCTCGGGCCAAAGACCGTGCAACACGAAACCGAAGCGCCCGTTGCGGCCCGAGCATTGCATCGAGCTTTTGTCGCGGTGGCAATATTCCGGCGACCAGCTGACGGCCAGCGTATAGCCGGAAATCGGCGTGCGCCGGGGCGGGCCGTCGGGCCGGGCGGCGGCGACTGGCCTGATCCGCTGCGGCAGGGTGCATTGATAGGCCTGGGCGAGCGCCGGGGCTGGCTGGAGTGCGGTCAGCGCCAGCAGCGCCAAGGCAATCGCCTTCATAGCGGCGTAAAATCGAGGCCGATGTCCGCCGCGGGTGCGCTCTGGGTCAAACGGCCGACTGAGACGTAATCCACCCCGCTTGCGGCAATCGCGCCGATAGTGTCGAGCCGCACGCCGCCCGAAGCCTCGCAGGGCACCCGGCCGGCGACCAGCGCCACCGCTTCGCGCAAGGTCGCCACGCTCATGTTGTCGAGCAGCAGGTGGCTCGCCCCCGCCTCCAGCGCCGGCTCGATCTGGGACAGGCTATCCACCTCGCAGATGATCCGCGCGACGCCCGCCGCCCTCGCCCGCCGCACCGCCTCTCCCACGCCGCCGGCCACCGCGACATGGTTGTCCTTGATCATCGCCGCGTCCCACAGCCCCATCCGGTGATTTTGCGCGCCGCCCATCCGGACCGCGTATTTCTCGAGGTGACGCAGGCCCGGGATAGTCTTGCGGGTATCGAGCAGCACGGCCTTGGTCTGACCCATGGCCTCGACATAAGCCCGCGTCATCGTGGCGATGCCAGAGAGGTGCTGGACGGTGTTGAGCGCGCTGCGCTCCGCCGTCAGCATGGCGCGGGCGTTGCCGGTGAGGCGCATCAGGTCCGAGCCGGGCCGGACTTGTTCGCCTTCGCCCGCGAGAATTTCGATAGCGATGCCGGGATCGAGCTTGCGGAAGAAGGCGGCGGCTACGACCAAGCCGGCGACCGTGATCGCATCGCGGCTGTCCATCACGCCGGAAAAGCGCGCATCCGCTGGAATGACGCTCTCGGAAGTAACATCATGCCCTCCGCCCGGCAGGCCGACGCCGAGGTCCTCGGCCAGGGTGGCTACGACAAAGGTGTCAAGGTCGAAGCCGGGGAGGGTGAAGGGGGGCATGAGCCGAGCAATGCCAACAACCTCCGTTCGAGTCGAGCAATGGGTTTACAGCCTTGCGCCCGACTCTCGGTTTCTCCGAAACAAACGTTGAACATTGACAATATCTGCGCAAATTCGTACGATTTGGAATGGCACAATTGAACATTTCTCTGCCCGAGAAACTTAAGGACTGGGTGGAATCGCAGGTTGCCGAAGGCAGCTTTGCCAGCAGCAGCGACTATATGCGCGACCTTATTCGGCGCGATCAGCGGCACCGCGAACAGTTGGACCGGCTTCGCACGGAGATTCAGGCGAGCTTTGCTTCGCCAATCAGCGAAACCGATCCAGTCGACCAAATCGGCGAGTTGCGCAAAACCATTAGAGCGAGGGCAGCCACCAGAAATGCGGCTTAGGCAAGGTCGGCTTGCGCAGGCCGACCTTGCAGCGATCGCTCAAGGCCACCTCGAACAATCACGATTTTCGGTTGAGTTTGGGCGTTTGACCGGGTCGTCAAGCTACCGGGTCGAGGTTCTGGGGTGTTTGAGGCCTTTTGGTGCTGGACCGTCAGGGATTTTCGGGCGGGCGCTGGGCTTAT
>JANONQ010000393.1:0-2091 GCA_031420935.1 Novosphingobium sp.
GACGCGGGCGCGTAGCTCAGCGGTAGAGCACACCCTTCACACGGGTGGGGTCGCAGGTTCAAACCCTGCCGCGCCCACCATGCCGGCCCGCATAGAGGCTCAGTCAATCCGTCGATAGCGGCCAATGTCGAACGCAACCCGGCAAAATATAACCATATCGGTACAATTCCGCTTTCCTACACTGCACCGCTGGCTATAGATGGGGTTACAGGAAATTGCAGTCGGGTGCTCAAAAGCCCCCCAGATCTCCCAGCCCAATCAATTATTGACCCACCCCACCCCCTTCCCAAAACCGGAGGGGGAATTGCCCGGAGCTTGCACCCATGAACGGCATTATCGGTGAATTCCGCATTGGCGAGGATATTTCGGTGGCCCTGGACGCGACGGCCGGCGATCCGGCGACAGTCACTGCCATCGCCGCCAAAATGAAACCGGCCAAAATATCGGGCAACCGCATTGTCCTCGACGATACGGCGGTTGGCATCGATATGGCAGTCGCATCGCAGGGCGCCGCTGGCTGGCTGGTCTCGCTCGGCAATAGCGCCACCGCCAGCCTGATGCCCGGACTTTACGGCATCGATGCCCGGCTGACCCTTGCCGGTGCGGTCGAGATGACCGACCAGACCGGGTTCATCGCCCTGACCAGGGCCGCCGTGGCATGAGCCTGACGATCCGCTGGCGCACCCCTGATCGCCGCATCACCGCGCGCTGGCGCGGCCCCGCCGGGTTGGCGCAGGCGCTGACTCGCAATCCGCAAATGCCGGTAGCCGCGATTATCGGACCGCAAGGCCCGGCGGGAGCGAGCGCGATGCCGGTGCGGATCGAGGCTTCGCTCGCCGCGACCTGGATTCTCGCCAACCCGCTTGGCCGCATACCGACGGTGCAGGTCTTTCTCGCCACCGGCGAGCCGGTGCTGACCGACGTCCAGGCCAGCGCCGCGCAGATCACCGTCACCTTCCCCTCGCCGCAGCAGGGTTTCGTTCTCGCCTTTTGAGGAGCCATCACCAATGAAAATCATGAACGGCCTCGATCTTCAATCGCAGAAGATCGTCAATCTCGCCGATCCTTCGGCCAATAGCGACGCCGCCAACAAGCAATATGTCGATACCGTCGCGCGCGGGTTGCAGTGGAAGGCGCCGGTGCGCGCGGCCTCGACCGCCACCGTAACCCTCGCTGCGCCGGGCGCTACGCTGGACGGCGTTGCGCTGGCGGCGAACGACCGCATCCTGCTCAAGAACCAGACGGCAGCAGCGGAAAACGGGCTTTACCTCTGGTCCGCGTCTGGCTCGGCGCTGGTCCGCACGGTCGACGCCGACACCAGTGGCGAACTGGCGCCGGGGACCGCGGTCTCGGTCACCGAGGGGACGACAAACGCCGACAAGGTGTTCATCATCATCTCCGACGCCGCGATCACCATCGGCACCACCACGCAGACCTGGGGCCAGCTCGGCGGCGCTTCGTCCTACACCGCGGGCAACGGAATCAACATCGCCGGCTCAGTAATCAGCGCGGTGGCGGCGGCGAGCGGCGGCGTGTCGGTCGCTGCCGGCGGCATCGCGCTGGACAACTCGATCGCGGTGCGCAAGTTCAGCGCCAGTATCGGCAATGGCGCGGCCACTGCGATCGCGGTCACCCACAATCTCGGCACCCAGGATATCAATGTCGCGGTGCGGGAAGTCGCGACCAACGCCCGGGTGCTGACCGACATCACCGCCACCGACGCCAATACCGTCACCCTGATTTTCGCCGTGGCACCGGCAAGCAATGCCTACCGCGTCACGGTCCACGGCTGATGCAGGTCCTCGTCAGCTTCGACTTCCTCGCCCAAACCCAGGACCCGGCGGCACCGGCAGCGGGCTATGGCCGGTTCTACGCCAGGAACTGGGCCGGGCGGACAGTGCCGTACTGGCGGGCGTCCTCCGGCGTTGCCTATGCGCTTTCGCCGCATTTCGGGGAAAATAACATCCGCGCCTGGCGGGGCGGCGCGACGACGACGGCGACAAGCTTTGCCGCCGCCATGGGCGCGATGGCCTATACGGCTGCCAGCCCCACCGCTCCGACGATCCCGGTGCTGGCCTCGACCAATCTGCT
>JANONQ010000394.1:0-2695 GCA_031420935.1 Novosphingobium sp.
CCAAAGCGCGCGGCGACGGTGGCGGTGGCGACGCCGTGCTGGCCAGCGCCGGTCTCGGCGATGATCCGGGTCTTGCCCATGCGCATTGCCAGCAGGATTTGCCCCACGCAATTGTTGATCTTATGCGCGCCGGTGTGGTTGAGCTCGTCGCGCTTGAACCACACCTGCGCGCCCATTCCAGGCTGCGCCGCCTTGGCCAGCTCTTCGGTGAGCCGGGGGGCGAAATAGAGTGGGCTGGGGCGGCCGACGTAATGTTCGAGCAGATCCTCGAATTCTTCAGCAAAGGCGGGATCGGCCTTGGCGCGGCGGTATTCCGCTTCAAGTTCAAGCACCAGCGGCATCAGTGTTTCGGCGACATAGCGTCCGCCGAACTGGCCGAAGTGGCCCTGGCTGTCGGGCTGGTTGCGGAAGGAGTTGGGAATCTCGGTCATCATTGCCTTCAGGAGCTTTGGGCCGCTTTGCAGAAGGCGGCGATTTTGTCCATGTCCTTGACGCCTGGCGCGCTTTCGACGCCAGAGGAGGTGTCCACCAGCGGCGCGGCTGTGAGCCGGATGGCTTCGTCGACATTGCTCGGAGTCAGACCGCCGGCGAGGCCCCAAGCGATGGGGCTTTTCCACCCGGCGACCAGGCTCCAGTCAAACGAGAGCCCCATGCCGCCGGGCAGCGACGAGCCCTTTGGCGTCTTGGCGTCGAACAGGATCAGGTCGGCAGCGCCGGCATAGGCGGCCGCGCGTTCGACGTCGGATTTCGTGGCGATGGCCAGCGCCTTCCACACCGGCAATCCGAAATGCGCTTTCAGCTGTGCCGCCCGCGCGGGCGTTTCGCTGCCATGGAGCTGGAGGGCATCGAGCCGCGCGGCGGTGACCGCGTCGGAAATGGCGGCATCACTGGCATCGACAAACAGGCCCACGCGGGTGATGCGGCCTTCGGCGCGGGCGGATAGCGCTGCGGCATCGGCAATCGACAGGTTGCGCGGCGAGGGCGAAAAGAAGACGAAGCCGGCATAGTCCGCCCGCGCCAGAATCGCCGCGTCCAACGCGCGCGCATTGGTCAGGCCGCAGATCTTGATGGCGGGGGCGGGCATAGTTCGTTCACATAAGCCATCGTCCGTTCGTGTCGAGGGGTTCGGCACAAACGGAAGCGGTGTTCGGAATTACGGCGCCAGTTCGTACTGAATGGACACATTGACAGTCATCGACAGCTCGCCTGCGGCCACTGGAGTGCTGGCCGCATCGGCCATGGTTGCGCGGGCATAGATCCCTGGTGGCTGCGGCATATAGCCGCCGCTCTCGCTGATCGTCAGCATCCGCACCACCCTTAGCCCGGTAGTGCGGGAATAGAGTTCGGCGCGCGCCCGGGCTTTCTTCATCGCCGCCGTTCGTGCCTCGTCAAGCGCGGCGTCGGAATCGTCGAGCTGGAAGTTCGGGCCGTTGATTTGATTGGCACCCGCACTCACCAGCGTATCGATCACCCGGCCGAATTCGGCAAGGTTACGTTGGCGGACCGTGACGGTGTTGCTGACCTGATAGCCGATGATCCGCAATTCTTGCGGCTGCATCGTGCCGTCGGGCAATGGGCGCTGCGGCTCATAGACCGGATTTAGGCTGAGGTTGCTGGTCTGGATGTCACGGTCAGCGATACCGGCGCGCTTGAGCGATTGGATAACGCGGTTCATGTCAGCGGAATTTGCCGCCAGCGCCGCCCCTGCGGTCTTCCCGGAGCTGGCGACCCCGGCGGAGAATACCGCGAGGTCCGGGCTGCGGGTTGAGCGGCCCTCGGCGGAGAGCGAAAGCAATGTATTTCCGGGCGCCATCACCGGGGCGGGCTGGCCGATCTGGGCGACCGCGGGCGCGGTCAGGGTTGCGCCAAGCATGGCGATCGCAACAGGCATGATCAGGCGTTTCATCGAGAATCCTCTTCGTTCTGTCGTGGCACGTTCTGGTGCGCGGTAAATTGCGCCGGGCTGAACGGCCGCGTTACAGCGTCTCCTCAATCGCCCGCGCTGCAGCCAGCGGATCCTCTGCGCGGCTGATCGGGCGGCCGATCACCAGGACGCTGGCGCCCGCGTCGCGCGCCTCGCGCGGGGTAACCGTTCTTTTCTGGTCGGCGAGGCCGTTGCGGCCGTTCCCGTTTGACGGGCGCAGCCCGGGCACCACGAGAAAACCGTCCTTCCATTGCTTGTGGATTGCCGCAACTTCCTGGCCCGAACAGACGATGCCGTCGAGCCCGGCAGCCTGGGCCAGCTCGGCCAGCCGCAGCGCCTGATCGTGGGCGGTGCCGGCAATGCCGGTGCGGGCGAGGTCTTGTTCATCGAGGCTGGTGAGCACGGTAACGGCCACCACCTTGCAGTGCTCGCCCGCCGCCGCCTTGGCATCCTCCATCATCGCGCGCCCGCCGGCGGCATGGACGGTGACGATCGCCGGCTCCAGCACATGCACCGCCTGCATTGCCGCGGCGACAGTATTGGGGATGTCGTGCAGCTTGAGGTCGAGGAAGATCGGCAGGCCGAGGTGGGCGATCTCATGGACCCCGTGATGCCCATGGGCACAAAAGAATTCGAGGCCGAGCTTGAGCCCGCCGATGTGGCCTCGGACCTTGCGGGCCAGCGCTTCGGCGGCTTCGAGACGTGGCAGGTCGAGTGCCAGAAAAATGGGATTTGTACTCATTTCAGACAGCGGGGCCTTCAGGGGGTTTG
>JANONQ010000395.1:0-1969 GCA_031420935.1 Novosphingobium sp.
GGTGTCCGAACTGCCGCATGGGGCGGTGATCCTGCCCGATCTCGACCTGGCGCTGGACGACGATATCTGGACCGCGTTGGGCACCGCCGGCATGCCGGGCAGCCCGGACGATCCGCCGATTGCCCGTGAAGATGCCGTCACCCATCCGCAATATCACCTTAAGCTGCTGCTTAACCGGATGGGGGTGGCGCGCGGGGAGGTGCGGCCCTGGCACCGCGCCGGGCTTGGCGCTGCGCCGCCGGCCCGAAGCCGGGCCATCTCGAACCTGTTCCTGCCGCCGGCGCCGAGCGCGCGCTGGGCGGGGCTCGCGGCGGACCAGCGCCGCCTCGCCGGCGTCCGGCTGATGGAAAGCGCCCATCCCGGCGCGGAGGCGCAGGCGATCGCCATCCTCATCCGCGAGGCGCTGGCGGTGCCGGAGAAACGCACCGCTCTGATCACGCCCGACCGGGCGCTGGCGGCTCGGGTCGTGGCGCAGCTGGGGCGCTGGGGGATCGAGGCCGACGACACCGCCGGCCGTCCTCTGCCGCAGACTGCAGCCGGGCGAGTGCTGTTGCTGTTGGCCGAAGTGCTCGCCGAAGACGCCGCGCCGGTGCCGCTGGTTGCCCTGCTGACGCACCCGCTGGCGCGCGCGGGCGAGGCCCGGCCGGCCTGGCTCGACAAGGCCCGCGCGTTCGATCTGGCGCTGCGCGGTCCGCGCCCGGCACCCGGGCTTGGGCCGCTCGGCAAGCTCGCCGAAGGCCGCAAACTGGGCGAGTGGTGGGCCGAGGTAGAGGCGATCCTCGCGCCGATTTTCGCTCTGGGGGAAGATCCCCCGCTGGCCGCCATGCTCGATACACTGGCCGCGTCGGCCGAGGCCCTGTGCGGCGAGGCACTGTGGGGTAGCGCCGACGGCCGGGCGCTGGCCAGCTTCGTCGAAGAGCTGCGCGAGGCTGCGCGGGCTGCTGATACCCGGCTCGACCCGCGCGAACTCCACGCCGTGCTGCATGATGCGATGGAGCGCATTTCGGTGCGGCCGCCGTGGGGCGGGCATCCGCGAGTTGCGGTCTATGGTCTGCTTGAGGCCCGCATGGCGCGCGCCGACCTCGTCATCTGCGGCGGGCTGGTCGAGGGGGTCTGGCCGGCCAGCCCGGCGCCCGATCCGCTGCTGCCCCCCGCTGTGCTGCGCGCGCTCGGTGTGCCGGGGGCGGATTTCCGCATCGGCCTTGCCGCGCACGATCTCGCCGCCGCGCTCGGCGCCCCCGAAGTGGTGCTGAGCTGGGCGCTGCGCGACGCGGGCGCGCCGGTCATACCCTCGCGCTTTGTCTTGCGGATCAAGGCGATGCTGGGCGATCAGGCGCCCCAGCATGTCGAGACCGAGACCCTGCGGCTGGCCCAGCTGATCGACGACGCGCCGCCCGCGCTCCCCTATCCGCGCCCCAAGCCGCTCCCGAGCGCCGAACAGCGGCTGGTCGACATCTCGGTCACCGGGCTAGACCGGCTGCGCAGCGATCCTTATCAGTTCTACGCCAGCTCGATCTTGCGGCTGCGGCGGCTCGATGGGTTGGACGAGGAACCCAGCGCGGCGTGGAAGGGCACAGCGGTCCATGCCATCCTTGATGCCTGGCACAAGGCCGGCGGCAAGCCCGGCGAGCTGCTGCCGACCGCCGGTGAAACACTCGATGCGATGAACGCCCATCCGTTGATGCGCGCCCTGTGGCGGCCGCGGCTGCTCAAGGCGCTCGTCTGGATCGACGAACAGATCGTCCGCTTGCAAGATGAAGGCCGCATAGTGCTGGCCAGCGAAGTGCGCGGGGACATGCCCTGGCGCGGCGTGCGCATCCACGGCCGTGCCGACCGGATCGACCGATTGGCCGACGGCGGCCTCGCCGTGGTCGACTACAAAACCGGCAAGCCGCCCTCGCGCGCCATGGTCAAGAAGGGGTTTTCGCTACAGCTCGGGCTGATCGGGCTGATCGCAGATCGAGGCGGC
>JANONQ010000396.1:0-5809 GCA_031420935.1 Novosphingobium sp.
CGCCACCCTGTCGCCGGTTCCGGGCTTCGCCGCCTGGCTCAAGCAGGCGCAGGGCGCGGCGGGCGGCGATAAGGTGAGATTACCGGCCGACCGTGAGCTTCAGGCGCTGGCCGCGCGCTATTTGGTTACCGGTCGTTCGGCCAAAGGCGCGGTGATCGATTCGGTGGCCCGCTTCCACCTGGGCAACGGCGCGCGGCTCGAGGCGATCCATACCGGGGCCGATACATCGGCCAACGGGCTGCGCCAGTCGCATGGGGTAATGGTCAATTACGTCTATGATATCGCCGAAATCGAGGAGAACCACTTCGCCCTGGCGGAACTCGGGACTGTCGCGGCATCGAAGGCGGTGCGGGTGCTGGCGGGTATCGAACCGGTCAAGGATGGCAAGAGCGGCAAACGGGCGGCCTGACGGTTTCGCTACTTATCAATGCCCGGGAAAGTCCATCAGCGCCTCGACCTGCAAACCCGCCGCCCGCAGCCGCTCGGCACCGCCAAGCTCGGGCAGGTCGATGACGAACAGCGCGTGTTCGGTCGCCGCCCCCGCAGCGCGGAGCAACTGCATCGCGGCAAACGCGGTGCCGCCGGTGGCGATGAGGTCGTCGATCAGCACCACCCGCGCGCCGGCCGCAATCGCGCCGGGATCAATCTCGAGCGTATCGGTGCCATACTCCAGCGCATAATCGAGCGCGATGACCGGCACCGGCAGCTTGCCGGGCTTGCGGATCGGTACGAAGCCAAGCCCCAGCCGCGCCGCCACCGCCGCCCCGAAGATAAAGCCGCGCGCCTCGATCCCGGCAATCGCCTCGGCCCCCGCCGCCGTCGCCCGCTCAGCCAGCAGCACCACACTCGCCGCGAAACCGGCGCCGTCGCCGAGCAGCGTGGTGATGTCGCGGAACAGGATGCCGGTCTTGGGAAAGTCCGGGACATTGCGGATGAGGCTTTTGAGCTCGGCGGGGGTCATTAACGCAATCCTCCCCGGAACGGGGAAGGGGACCGTTCCGCGTAGCGGAATGGCGGAGGGGTCGCTGCCTCTCCCCCCACAAATTCCCTATGGATAGGTCCCGACCCCTCCGTCAGCCCTTCGGGCTGCCACCTCCCCGTTCCGGGGAGGATCACAGCTCAATGCTTCATGCCCGCCCAGACATTGCGGTAGGCCATAAAGGCCAGCACCGCGGCGAACAACAGGAAGCCGACCACCGGCCAGCCGGTCTGGTTGCGCTTGTCGAGCTTGGGCTCCGCGGTCCAGACGAGTAACGCCGAGACGTCCTTCGACATCTGGTCGACCGTCGCCGGCGGATTGCCTTCGCCATAGGTCACTTGGTCGGTGCCAGTCAGCGGCGGCGCCATGGCGATGTTGAGGTTGGCGAAATAGGGGTTGTAGTTCAGCCCTTGCGGCACCTTGGCGTCCGGGTATTTGCGCAGCAGCGCGGCCGGCTGATCCTGATAGCCGGTCAGCAGCGAATAGACATAGGCACCGCCATCATCCCGCGCCTTGGTCATCAGCGACAGATCCGGCGGGGAGCCCTGGCCGCCATAGATCACCGGCGGGAAATAGTCGGTGGACAGGCCGGGTTTGCTGGTCACTTCGCCGGTGTTGCGGTTGTAGGCCGGAATCTGCGCCTTGGCGGCGATCGCCTTCACTTCGTCTTCGTTATAGCCCAGCGCCGCGAGATCGCGGTAGGCGATGTGGCGCAGCGAATGGCAGGCGGCGCAGACTTCCTGATAGACCTTGAACCCACGCTGGAGCTGTTGCCGGTCAAAATGGCCGAACATGCCGTCGCTGGCCAGTGCCAGATGCTTGGGATGCTTGTGGAAATCGCGTTCGACGGACTTGGGCAAGCCTTCAGCGGCGAAATCGATTGCCCCCCAAAGCAGCGACCAGGCAAGCGCCGCCACGACGAACAGCCCACCGAGAATGGAGAAGATGCGGATCATAAGTCTTTCTTTCCGTCTCGCTGACGTTATTCGGCCGGGACCAGCACGGCGGTCTCATCCTTGCCGAGGACGGATTCGGTGATCGAGAACGGCAGCGGATCCGGCCGTTCGATCGAGGAAACCAGCGGCAGGATGATGAGGAAATGCGCGAAATAATACAGCGATGCGACCTGGCTGAGCATCACAAAAGGCTCTTCAGCCGGTGCCCCGCCGCAATAGAACAGCACCGCCATGGCCGGGATCAGGCCGAACCAGAAGAACTTGCGGAACAGCGGCCGGTAATGCCCGGACCGCACCGGCGACTTGTCGAGCCAGGGCAGCAGGAACCAGATCAGGATCGAACCGAACATCGCCAGCACGCCGAGCAGCTTGGCCGGAATGAAGAAGAAGTCGAAGGTGAAGGCCCGCAGGATCGCGTAGAACGGCCAGAAATACCATTCGGGCACGATATGCGCCGGCGTGCTCATTGGGTTGGCCGGGATGTAATTGTCCGGATGGCCGAGCGCGTTGGGCGCGAAGAACAGCAGTGCGCAGAAAAGCACCAGGAACACCGCCAGCGCAAAGCCGTCCTTGGCGGTGAAATAGGGGTGGAACGGCACGGTATCGCTCTCGCCCTTCACTTCGATGCCGGTCGGGTTCGATGACCCCGGAATGTGCAGCGCCCAGATGTGCAGCACGACCACAGCAACGATCACGAAGGGTAGCAGATAATGCAATGAAAAGAAGCGGTTCAAGGCGGCGTTGTCAGGCGAGTAGCCGCCGAGCAGCCATTGCTGGATTGGCTCGCCGATCAGCGGGATCGCCCCGAACAGCCCGGTGATCACCTTGGCGCCCCAGAAGCTCATTTGCCCCCACGGCAGCACATAGCCCATGAAGGCGGTCGCCATCATCAGCAGGAAGATGACGACGCCGAGCAGCCAGATCATTTCGCGCGGCGCCTTGTAAGACCCGTAGAAAAACCCGCGGAAGATGTGAACGTAGATCACCACGAAGAACGCGGCGGCGCCGTTGGCATGGGCATAGCGCATCAGCCAGCCCCAGTTGACGTTGCGCATGATGTGCTCGGTCGAATCGAAGGCGAGCAGCGCATTGGGCGCGTAATGCATGGCGAGAACGATGCCGGTGACGATCTGCAGCACCAGGCAGAACAGCGCCAGTGCGCCGAAATTCCACCAGTGATTGATGTTGCGCGGCACCGGATAGCCGGCGCCGATCGCATTATAGACAAAGCGCGGCAGCGGCAGCCTTTCGTCCATCCACTGCATGAAAGGATGGCTTGGCTTGTAATGGTTCGCCCAGGGGAAGCTCATGATGGTGACCTCAAAACTTCTTCCGGCCTCAGCCGATCGTGACGACAGTGTCGGATGTGAACGCGTATTTGGGAACCTCAAGGTTCTTCGGCGCCGGTCCTTTGCGGATGCGCGCGGCGGTATCGTAGTGCGAGCCGTGGCAGGGGCAGAAATAGCCGCCGAACTCGCCCTTCACCTCGCCCTCGCCCGCGCCCATCGGCACGCAGCCGAGATGGGTGCACACACCCATTGTGATCAGCCAGTTTTCCTTGCCCGCGGTGGTCCGCTCGGCCAGCGTCTGCGGATCGCGCAGATTGCCGACGTCGACTTTATTCGCCGCCGCGATTTCGGCCGGTGTGAGGTTGCGGATGAACACCGGCTGCTTGCGGAATACGGCCTTGATCGCCTGGCCAGGCTGGATCGCGCTGATGTCGATCTCGGTGGAGCTTTCGGCCAGCACGTCAGCCGACGGGGCCATCTGGCTGACCAGCGGCACCAGCGTGGCGAGAGCACCGATGCCCGCGGCCGAGACTGCTGCGATATTGATAAAATCACGCCGCCGCACGCCTTCTCCGGCAATCCTATCCGGAGTGGCCCCTACTGCGATTGCTGGGCCCGCATCTTGTGCCATGGTCGATTTTGCCTTGCTATTACCGTCCGCGACCACACCTGGCGCGGGCCGAAACCCTGTCTTACGTCCGCCTAAGGACCCCCCCGGCGCCTACCCCCATCCGCCGCCAAAAACCTTCGAAAAGGGCTGGCTTGGCGCGCCTGATAGACGCGAAAACCCACGCTGCCAACCGCCTTTTTGGCCTTTTTCAACGGCGGTGCAAGCGCCGCTAAGCGAGACCGATCAGTGACAGCTGCCGGCCATAAGCCGGCTCTCCCCGCAAAGTGGCCCGGCGGTAGGAATAGAAGCGGTCGGGCGCGGCAAGCGTATCGAGACCCAGCGGTTCGACCTCGCCTAACCCTGCGGTTGCAAGGCGGTGGGCGACATAAGCCTCGAGATCGAACTGCTGGTGGCCCGGCTTTCCCGTATAAAAATACCGCGCATTGTCAGGATCATCTGCAATGAATTGGGCGGTGAAGCCGGTGTCGACCTCATAGCTTGGCTGGGCGATGCAGGGTCCGATGGCGGCGGCAATGGTCTCACGCCGGGCACCCAGCTTCACCATCGCCGCTATGGTATTCTCGATCACTCCGCCAAGCGCGCCCTTCCATCCGGCATGGGCCGCGCCGATCACGCCTGCGGCCCGGTCGGCGAGCAACACCGGGGCGCAATCGGCGGTGACGATGCCCAGCAACAGCCCGCGCTGGTCGCTCACCAGTGCATCCGCCTTAGGCCGGGCGGCGTCATTCCAAGGCTCGGTGACAGTGACACAGCGGGGCGAATGCACCTGATAGACGCTGACCAGCCGGGCGCCCGGCATCACCGCGGCAACGGCGAGGGCGCGGTTTTGGGCCACGGCGGCGTCATCGTCGCCCGAGCCAAGTCCGGTATTGAGGCCGGCAACAAGCCCGGTCGAAACCCCGCCGCGCCGCCCGAGGAACCCGTGCGGTATGCCAGCAAGCGCGCCCGCGCGGTTTACATCAACGGGCTCAGCCAAGGCTCTTGGTCACCTGCTCGCTGGTATCGCGCGACAGATTGGGCGCCGCGGCGATCCGTTCCAGCTCGGCCCGCATCAAGGCTGAGCGCTGCGCCTCGATCCGCCGCCAGCGCCCAAGCGGCGGCACGAAGCGCGCGGCGGTCTGCGCGTTCAGCGGATCGAGCGCGATGATCAGATCGGCGATCATCCGGTACCCTTCGCCGCCCGCCGCATGAAACGCGCCCGGGTTCATCGCGAAACCCATGTAGAGCGCCCGCATCCGGTTGGGATTGCCAAGGGTAAAATCGGGATGCTGCGCCAGCGCGGCGACCTGGGCGAGTACATCGGGATGGAGCGAACCGGCCTGGAGTGAGAACCATTTATCGATCACCAGCGGATTGCCGGCATAACGCTGGTGAAAATCGGCGAGCAGTTCCGCGCGCTCGGGCACGTCCAGCCCGGCGAGGACCATCAGTGCGCCCTGACGGTCGGTCATGTTATCGGCGGCGCGGTATTGCACGGCGGCACGCGATGCGGCCTCGCGCGGCACGCCGGCGGCGAGCGTGACCAGCGCCTGGGTCTTGAGCTTGCGCGCTCCCCGCGCGGCGGCATCGCGGCTGTAGGGGACGGCACTGACGCGGTCGTGCATCGCCGTCAGCGCACCTTGCAGATTCTTACCGAGCCAGGCTTTCAGCGCCTCGCGCTCGGCCCGGATCGCAGCGGGATCGGCGATAAGCAGTTGCTCGGCGAGGTAGCTTTCCGCCGGCAGGATCATCAGCTCGCCGCGCATTAGATCGTCAAGGCCCGGATCGGCGAGGATCGCGCCGAGCGCAGTGCCGATCGCCTGCCGCCCGGCCTCGCGCTCGGCTGCGGTCAGCCCGCCCCCCACCGCCGCAACCAGGTGCTGCACGACCAGGCTCTGCATCGCTTCGTAGCGGGCAAAGGGATCGTCGTCGTGGCGCGCCAGGAAGACGAGGTCGGCGGCCGGCGTGTCCGCAT
>JANONQ010000397.1:0-9787 GCA_031420935.1 Novosphingobium sp.
CAGCATCAGGCCGCTCGCCCTCAACCGCAAGAACGCGCTCTTCGCCGGCTCGGACGAAGGTGGCGACAACTGGGCGGTGATCGCCACGCTCATTGAGTGCTGCAAGCTCAACAGCGTCAACCCGCATGAGTGGCTGACCGAAACGCTCTCCAAGCTCGCCAACGGTCATCCGGCCAACCGCGTCGGCGAACTCATGCCCTGGACCGCCGTGGCCTGAAAACACCGCTTACAAGGCAACTACATCAACGGGCAGAACATCGTTGTTGACGGCGGTATCTATCTGACTCAGTGAGAATGTGCGGGGGTTTGACGCCCCCTCCCCCGCACAGGCTCTCTTTCAACTCAAGCCGGGAATCGCGTCGCGGTTTCGCGAAAGGTAGGATCGGCTGATAACGTCCTGCTGGACCCCGTAGCCAACCTGCCCATTGCAGTTCCAGCGCATGAAGCTCTGCGCGTAGACCATCGAGGGAAAGGGCGCCCACACGCAGCCATTGATCGCTGCCGCCGTCAGGTCGAACTCCCGACCTCTGGCATCTGTAACCTGAAGCAGGTTCGACATCGGCAGAAGACCGCTGCGCTCGACAAGCCCACTCGCTTTCACCAGCCCGCTCAATTCGCCGCGGTCGAGCACGTAGCCGCTGATCAGCGGTCCGAAGCCGGATTCGGTGGCTGGGTCAAGGCCGAGAAACGCATGCACGGTCAGATCACGGCCGAAGGATCCGTGGATCCAGGTTGCATTGCCGTTTGCGCGCTCCTTGCGCGGCCCCCAGCTGCGATCGAGCGTATCGATACAGTCGATCGCGAATTCGCGCCCTCGCAGGCGAAGAACACCGCTGATCTGTCCGGTAATCTCGTAATGCCCGGAGAACGCGGCCCCGCCCCAACTGGCCCCGATCCGCCCGGCTGCCATCGGGTCCATCGCCGGATCATTCATGTCGAACGGCGGCATCAGGGCGCGAAAGTCCATCTCGAAACGCGTGTCGTCGATACCCTCATAGCGGATCACGTAATGCTCGAGTGGGTCGCGCGCTTCGACCGAGAGACCGTTGGGAAGAGAGTAGCGCAGCAGCGACGCCGGACAGGGCAAGTGCTGCTGGTTGTCGACGTAGGCCTGCGCTTCCCACGCGGGCGATATCCGGTCCTGGACCAGGATGTCCACCATAGTGACGCCCAGCTTCGGACGGGTAAGGAGGTAGATGCTGCCCGACAATTTCGCTTCGGGAACCGAGAACGGGAAGAAGTTCGTCTCGCACCAGTCCCACGGCGATTCCTCGCTGAACTGGAATTCAGCGTGCTGCTTCTCGATCATTGGCCCGCAGCCATTGCAGCCACCTCCGGCAGGTCGTCTGGCGCAGGATCGAAGCCGGCATCACGGAACCACGCGCGCGCGCGGCGGGACTGGCGCCGCGAGAACGCAAGCACTTCGCGCTCCACGGTACGGCGGAAATCCAGATCACCGTCTTGTGCGGCGGCGCGCAGCAGCGCATCGATTGCGTGTCCAACGTGATGGAAAGCCTCCGACGTATCGGCGAAACCCGGTGCATCGGTCAGCGCCCTGCCCAGCGCTGCCGCAGCCTCGCGCGTTGCAGCGCCCCCGGCTGCCGGTGGGGCCGCTTCGGCCGTCTTCATGATGTCGCTGAGGCACAACGCGTGGTACTCGCCGATGTAGGGCATGTGCTTCACCAGCATCCGCAATTGCGCAAGTACCAATCCGCATTGTTCGTTGGCCAGCGAATTGTTGGGATCGACCGCCGGAACGATCACATGCTCAAGTGTCTGGACGACGCTTTGCAGGCGGATGATTGGGTTGGGAGTCATGCGATCACCTCTTCGAGCAGGCAGCACAATGTCGCGGAAAGGCCGGCCGTACAGCTGGCGAGATAGCCGAGCAGGGCGTTCTGGTGGTTGGTGCCATCCCGCGCGGCGATGATCGACGACGTGTGATTCATGGTGATGAGCTTGTAGCTTGTGAGCACCCGATACCAGTGCAGGATGCGCTGATCGACAACGCGTCCGGTCCGCGCTTCGTAAGCTGCGACAAGCTCGTCGGTGGCAATCATCGAACCCGTCATCAGACGCCCGTCTGGCAAGTTTCTGCCGAAAAGCGGTTCGAAACTGTATGCGATGTCTTCGTGGAAATCACCGATGTGTGACAGTTCCCAGTCCAGCATTGCGGTAATCTTCAAACTGTCCTCATCGAACAGAAAGTTGCCGACCCGATAATCACCATGGAGCAGCACAGGTTCGTCGCACATAGGCAAATGATCGTATAGCCACGTCTCGGCGAGGGTAAGGAGCGGGAGCGAATCGGTTTCTTCCAGTTCGCGAACCTTGGTCCAGTAATTTACCTGCCACAACGCAGCGTCGGTTGTGCCGGCGCGTGGTACAGAGAAATCGGGAAGCTCGGCCGCATTCAGATCGACGGCATGGATTACTGCCAGATAATCGATAAACTGCGGGATGAGCGCCGACGAGATGAGATCGCCCATCGTCGCGCCCAGGCCGGAGGGACCACTGGTCGTCGCGCTCGGTTTGGTAACGCCGCTGACAAAGCCGGTCACCATCGCCGGCTGGCCCAGCACTAAACCGTCGCCATCGACACACAGCACAGGAGGCACGGGCACCACCGGCGCAACCGCACGCAGCGCCTGCGCCTCGCGGCGCCGGCACGTTTCGATGATACCCTCGCGGGGATCCATGCGCAGGACGCACTGCGCGAAAGCCTGATCGACTGCACCATCCGTGTCGAACAGGAACTGCTCCTTGGAGGCGCCCCCCCCCATCCGGCGGACTCGCTTGGCGGAACCACGTATTCCTTCGTGAGCGAACAGGCGTTCGAGCCCATCGCCGATTTCCTCCTCCGTCTTGGGGATATAAGGGCCCAGTTTGCGCCGCTCCTGCTTGAGCTGGAGCAGTTGGAGCAGACGCGGCTCGATGGCTGAGCGATCGGGAGCCGCGCGGCGATCAGAGGTTGCGTGCAGCATTTTCATTCTCCCGAAAAAACGGGCCGGCGTTTGGCGGCGAACGCGCTGATCCCCTCCCGCGCATCCGTGGTACCCGCAGTCCGCGCCATCGCCTGCGCTTCGGCTTCGAGCTGCGCCTCGATCGGCAGCGTGCCCGACATGCGGAGCAAGCGCCTGATTTCACCGTAAGCACGGGTCGGCCCCGCAGCCACCTGCTTGGCGAGCGCCGTCGTCCGTTCATCCAGCGCGTCCGCCCTCACGCGCTCGTCCAGCAGACCCGCTGCTTCGGCAGCCTCTGCATCGAGCGTCTGGTTGAGAAGGAGAAAACGCCGCGCGCCAACTTTACCCATCCGGTCGACCAGCGAAACCGACGCGCCGCCATCGCAGGCGAGGCCAATGCCTGTATACGCCGCAGCAAACTTTGTATTCTCGCATCCGATGACGAAATCGGCGCCCGCGACGAGCGCCACCATTCCGCCTGCGCAGACGTTGTGGATCGAGGCAATGATCGGCGCGTCGAGCCGCAACAGTCGGATGATCCCGGTGTGGAAGTTGCCGGTCCACTGCCTCATGATGCGCGGCAACTCGTCGATTCGGTCCACAAAGCTGGCAATGTCACCGCCATAACTGAAAGCTGGCCCTTCGGCGCGCAGCACAATCGCGCGCACATCCGTTCGGTCCGAAAGCGTGACTGCGGCATCGTAGAGCGCATCGCAGAATTCGCCGTTCACGGGATTGCCGATGTCTCCTCTCGTCAGTGTCAGATCGGCGACTCCGCCCTTGATCACGAGTGTTATTGCAGGCCGCGTCATGCGATCACTCCTGCAAGGGGCGCCAATTTCTCATCGAATCGAGCGAGGTCTGGCATCGGCAGGATCGCTCGGTGATCAAGGTCCGCCACCACTTCCCGCAGGTCTTCGAGGAGCGCCACGCGCGCCGGATCTCCGATATATGGGACGTGATAGCCGACAAAAGGCTCCATCACGCTCGCACCAATATAGCCGAGTGTTCCTTGGAAAAAGTGGCGCATCATGCCCATCACGAGTTCGCCGTGCAGTCCGGACGGTCCGAACATATGCTCACGCCCACCGAGACTCATGGCGACGAAGCTGCGCTTGCCCGTCAGGCCGCCCCGCCCATAGAGCCGCTTACCGCCATAGCAAACGCCCGAAAGCATCACACGGTCGAACCACCCCTTCAGGATTGCCGGCGCTCCGAACCAGTAGATCGGGAAGGTGAACACGAGCAGGTCGGCCGCAAGCACCGGCTGAAGCTCTGCAAGGATGTCGGGCGCGAGCGTAGCGGATTCGAAACCGTGACGTTGTTCGAGAGCGTAGACCAGGAGATCGGTTTTGCTTCTAGCCTGGAAGTCTTCCGGCGAAGCAACAGGGTTGAACTGCTTTGCGTAGAGGTCCGAGATCGTCACGTGGTGACCGTCTTCTCGAAGTTGGCCGACAATCACGTTTTTCATCGCATTGACGAAGGAATCGCTTTCTGAATGGGCATGTACGACATGCGCGATCATTGCTGGCCTCCCGCCTGCGAACTGTACAGTGCCTGTTCTATTGTTGGCAGGCTGGCGGGCGAGGGATCGAAACCCGTATCGACAACCCATAGCCGCTCGAGCAGCGTCTGCCGCTCCGTTTGCGCGAGAACAATCGGACCGACTTTGGCAAGGTCTTCCGGATCCGACACACCCTCCAATACCTTTTCGATCGCGCCGCGCAGCGCGCGGACCGCATCTTCCAGCGCCAGTCGATCGGGCACGACCGTTGGTGCGATCGCCTCGACGCGCTCGATGGCGCCGGTCAGCGCGGTTCCGCTGGTTTCGGGCAACTGCTCGATCAGTTCCCGCCCGAATTCGGCAAAGGCGTGCGCGTCGTGAACATGTACGGCATATTCATGCGGGATCTGCTGGCGCACCAAGGCGATCGACTTGATAATCAAGCCAAGCTGTTCCTTCGCGAAATCCGCGGTTTCGGGCAACACGGGGCGGATGATATCCTCGAGCGACTTTTGGACGGCGGCAAGCCGCAAGACAGTGTTAGGAACCACGATGCGCTTCCTTGAGCAGGCGTGTGAGTGAATCGACGCAGACGTGGCCGAATCCTGCCAGCCATGTCAGCAAGACGTCCTGATGGCTCTTACCACCGATTGCGCAGCGGATGCCCGTCGCCAGCACGATGATGACCGACTTCCAGCAGTTCATGATACTGTAGTATTCGATCCGCCGCGGATCGATCACAAAGCCGCTCTGCTCCTCGTACCGACGCAGGAACTCCTCGCGCTCGATCAGGCCGCAGACGATAAAGCGTCCCTCGGCATCACGATACCCATAGCCTTCCTGAAGGCTCCAGGCGATGTCCTCGTGGTAATCGCCCAAGTGCGACAGTTCCCAGTCGAGTACGGCCGTCACTTCGGCGGTGTGCGGGTCGAAGAGAAAATTGCCGGCCCGAAAGTCGTGGTGGACCACGGTCACGCGCTCGATCGGCGGTGCATTCGCGCGCAGCCATTGCGCGGTGTAGCGCACGATCGGGAGCGGTTCATAGCTGTCCTCCTCCCAAATCCGTTCCCACCAGTTGATCACTTGCTGAACGCCGGCATCGGTGCCTACGGGCGGCTGTTCGAAAGCATCTAGCGCGGCGTCCCGCCAATCAAATTGGTGGATGCGCGCGAGGAGATCGACAAACTGCGGCCCGAGCCTTGACTGCCAGACAGCGTCGAAACCGGTGCCGAGGCCGGAGACATTGCCGCTGCCGCCCGGCGGCTTGGCAACGCCGCTCACGAAGCGGCTGATCAATGCCGGGCGTCCGAAGAAAGCGCCCTCGGCGTCGACAAACGGCACGTCGGGCACCGGAACAGTGCCTGCCATCGCCCGCATCATCTGATATTCGCGCAGCCGGTGGGTCTCGACCACGGACTCGGGCGGCTCCCGCCGCAGCACGTGGAGCGCATCGCCCCCGTCCGGCGTCGAAAGCATGAAGCGGAATTGCTCCTTGGATGCGCCGCCGCCAAGCGGGGCGACACAGGAAATCGTGGCGTCTGCGCCGCGCTCGGCAAAGAAGGCGCGAAGCATCGCCTCGATTTCTGCGATCGAACTTGGCGCATAGGGCGGGCCGGCACGGTTGCGAAGCTTGGCGGTCAACGCCTCATCGATAGTTCTTTCTGTCGGAAATCGGCGGCGGACTTCAGCGATCCACGCGGGCGAGGGGTTCTGCTTTTCATCCATTTGTCATCGTCTCGGTCTCGACTAGGAGTCTATCAATGCTGGTCAGCTCGCCCGCGTTGACGTCAAAACCGCATTGAATGAACCAGCTACGATCGCGGGCTGCCTGACGATTGCCATGAAGCAGCACTGCGCGGTGGAGCGCGGCGCGAAAAACCGCATCGCCATCCAAATCCGCCGCGCGGACGAGTTCTTCGAGCGCTGCCGAGATCGCGTGGAACGCCGCCTCCGCCCGGCGTGGCGGACTTTGCAGCCCTGCGGTGAGTGCGTCTCCAGCAGCCAGCGTCGCGGACCCGCCCTTTGCTTCCAGCCGACGAGCCACTTCAACCAGATCTGCAAGGCAAAGCCTGGCATATTCGTCCATGTGGCCCCACTGGGTCATCAACATGCCGAGATGGGCGCTGAGCAACGCGGCCTGTTCTTGGGCAATCTGGTTGTTTGGATCGATCGCAGGCATGATCATGGTGGTGAGTGCACGCCGCATGCTGTGCAGCCGGACTGCGAAACCGGGGTTCATGCCGCATTCTCCTCAAGCAGGAGGCGAGTGAGTTCGTCGATCAGAGATGGTGTCACCATCGAAAGCCAAGTCAGCAAGATATCCTGATGATTGTGACTGTTCGCCGCAGCGGTAAGGCCGTTACTGGCCATCGCGACGACGCTCCACGCGAGCAGAATGCGATAGAAGCTCAATGTCTCGCGGTTGACCGTCCGTCCCGTCGCATTCTCATAGCTGGCGATGAAATCCTCCAGCCGGAGCAGGTTCGAGCAGAGGTAATGGCCGCTCTCGTCGCGGGCACCGAAGATCTCCACCAGCGACCACGCGAGGTCTTCGTGATAGTCGCCGATGTGGGCGAGCTCCCAGTCGAGAATGGCCGTGAACTCTCCCGTCTCGCCATCGAACAGATAATTGCCTGTGCGGAAATCGCCATGGACGAGAACCAATTCCGTTGAGGCAGGGAGATGGTCGCGCAGCCAAGCTTCGACGACCGCGAACACCGGACTTGGCGTGTTCGAGCTCTCCCGCCAAACACGTGACCACAGGTTTACGCGCTGGCGCGCGGCTTTATAGGGATCGGCATCGGGAATTGCATAATGGTGCAGCGCAGCGCCACGGTAATCGAAGGCGTGTATGGCCGTTAGGTTCTGCATGAACTGCGGCGCGAGGCGCGCGCGCCATTCGGGACTGAAGCCGGTGCCGAGACCAGAGACGCCCGCGCCTGCATGGGGCGGCTTGGTTCCACCTCGTACGAACGATGTTACCATCGCCGGGGCGCCCAGGAGATTGCCGTCAGGATCGAGGAACCGCGGCCGCGGTACGGGGACGATCCCTTGCATGGCCTGCAGCACCTCAAACTCGCGCTCGCGGCTGGTCTCCAGCACGCCATCGATCGGATCGCTGCGCAAGACCAGTCGCTCAGTCGTCCCTGCATCGGGATCGGTCAGCGTGAACAGGAACTGTTCTTTTGAGGCGCCGCCTGCGAGGCGGCAAACATCGCTGATCTCGGCATTCGGCAGGCCGTTAGCCAGCAACAATCGCATCAGCCCCGCTTCGATGTTAGAGACGGTTAGGGGCTGGTACTCTCCCGATGCAAGTTTGGCCGGGCGGCGATCGAGCATCGCGCTCAGGAACCGATCCTGATCCTCGCGGTCGGCCACTGGGCCGCCCTTTTGGGCATTTACATTTGTCACGCCCAACCCCCGCTCAAACAGAGGCGCGACACGAGAGAAACGAGCATTGTTCGGCCCGGGTCGCTGCAGCGAAAATGGTCCTTGCCGACGGAGTCGCCGCCCCTGTCTCCAAATATCCAAACCGGACAAACTTGCCACAGGATCATTTGTCTCTCCATTCTCGCTCGGCTCAAGGGCCGCATTTATTTTGTAAACTAGGTTATAATTTCAAACATGCGCCGCAAGAGTCAAGCGCAGACCGCCCGTTAGGCTTCGCGGAGAAGGAAAAAGTGTTTGATGTGCGGTCGTATTCCACGACACTCTGCGGTGATCCGCTTACGGACCGGTTGGTGGGCCAAGAGGAAGCTAATCAATGCTGCGTCATGCGTATTTCACGCTACGAACTCGTCGTCGTCCAAATTCTCCTGCACCCACAGATCGAGCCGACGCATCGTGAAGTCGGTAAGGCCAGTCGACATGATCAACGCCTCCACTCCGTCAAGAATTCTTGTATTGCGCTGAACCTTGGAACATTCTTCGGCAATTCGACATCCTATCTTTCATGGACGAAAGCTCGCTGCACCGGTTCCTTGCCAACCGTAACCCGACCTGGCGGCATGAAAGGCCGCCAGCTTTCTCCCGCCCCAATAGGACAATCGCGCCAGCGGTTCCTGAAATGTAATACATTCCACAAACTCGTCAAGCATTGTGCACGGCGGTGACAAAACCAGCCACGGGAACGCCAGCGTTGTGCTGAGCGTGGCGGAGTAAAATCCGGCCAGTGGTTAGGCTGCTTCTTTTTGGGAGCGGCCGGGGATGTTTGCCGTGGAGAGCTATGCCGCCGTACGGCGCTTCGTATTCGTCGAGGGTCACAGCCGGCGCGAGGCGGCGCGGGTAGACATCGGCCATGAGTTCGGCGGCCCCGGCCTCTGCCGCGCTTGCGCGGCGCTGGTCGGCGGCAAAGCCCAGATGCCGCGCGAGCGACGACTGGACGCTGGCGCGGTCGAGGATCTCGCCCTCAATGGCGGAGCTATCGACGACCTCCTGCGAGATAAGTTCGATGGTCAGGCCATCGCGCTCATCGGCGTCGAGGTGGTGGAGCGCGCCAATGACGACGCCAGAGCCTTTTAGGAATTGCTCTTCGGACGCGCGGATTCGTTCCGCGTCGAAGCGGAAATCAGGCCAGTCGGGAAGTTGCCAATTCCAGCGCATGATCGATAAGACGCCTTTCTATCAATCACGATATTGCCCAATTAAGATTGATAAAGCGATAGGCAATCAACCACCAAAGGCCCATTGGCGCTTCGCGCGATCAATTTGGGGCGATGGCCGCACCCCGGATGGGCTGCGCTATGCCAGCATGACAATACCCTTCGATTGTCATTTCGCGCAGCGGAGCGCGGGACGTGCGACCCCAGGCGATCCGCTGATGCAGGCTCCTGCCCCCGTGCGGTGGGCTATCAGAGCGTGCTATCATAGATGGTGCGGGCGGCGGGAATCGAACCCGCACTCCTCTCGGAACGGGATTTTGAATCGCTTTTGAGTTAGGTTTATTTACACATACCTTATTGATATCTAGATATATAAATAACAAACAATGCGCTTATGTGCTAATCACTGTGCTAATCTGCAAGAGCAAATTGATGCTCATTTTGCCCGTGAGAGCGCGATGGGAACGGTCTTGGCGGTTTGATGCCGCCAAGGACGCATTCCCTCTCTGGCGAAACTCGCCTCTTGTGGGGCGCTTCGCGACCTGTCCAGACGGAATGATATATGACAAGGTCTGGGTGGGGATCTGCCGTTGACAGCGATACATCGAACGACTGGGATTGAGCCGTTTGCTGACTGACCGGTTTCGGCCCTATTGTGTTGAAAAACTCGGCCCAAGTAGTGTGCAAAGGGTGACGCGGAATGAGGGCGAGCGTCCTCG
>JANONQ010000398.1:0-3537 GCA_031420935.1 Novosphingobium sp.
GTAGACCATTCATTCATTCACATAGCCGATCTCCAAAACCTCCCACTCTTTCTCGCCCCCCGGGAGCAGCACCCGGCGCACATCGCCCACCGCTGCGCCGCGCAGCGCACGGGCGAGGGGGGCGCTCCAGCCGATCAGGCCCTGGCCGGCGTCCTGTTCGTCATCACCGACCAGAGTGACAACACGCTGGTTGTCATCCTCATCGGCGATGGTGAGAGTCGCACCGAACAAGGCGCGGCTGCGGTCCTCCTGCCGGGCAGGATCGATCACCCGCAGCGCCTTCATTCGCCGCGCGAGATAGGCGAGTTCGCGGTCAATCTCGCGCATGCGCTTGCGGCCATAGATATAGTCGCCGTTTTCTGAACGGTCGCCGTTGCCGGCCGCCCAGCTGACCACCTCGACGATGGCCGGGCGCTCGCTGCCCAGCAGATGATCGTAGCGCGCGCGCAGCGCGGCCATGCCGGCCGGAGTAATGGGGGGTCCGTCGGGCCTCATTGCTCCGACCTACCCCGGATTGCGCTTGCCCAGGAAGTGGCTGACCGGATTGGCGCCGCGATAGCGCGCGCGGGCCGGGTTCATCGCCTCGTAAACCACGGCGTTTTCCACCACCCGCTGCACATAATTGCGCGTTTCCATCAGCGGGATCCGCTCGATCCAGTCGATCCAGTCGATCTCGCCGCGACGCGGGTCGCCGTTGGCCGAGAGCCATCGGTTCACATTGCCCGGCCCGGCGTTGTAAGCGGCAACCGCGAGCGGATAGCTGCCCGCATAGGTGTCCATCATCCGCGCGAAATAGCCGTCGCCGAGCCGGATATTGTAGCTGGTGTCACCGATCAGCGAGCCGCTGTTGTAATAGAGCCCGAGTTTACCGGCCTGTTCGCGCGCGGTTCCCGGCATCAGTTGCATCAGCCCGCGCGCCCCGGCATGGCTGACCGCGTTGGCGGCAAACTGGCTTTCCTGCCGGGTAATCGCGTGAACCATCGTCCAATCGGCGCCGGGCGGGGTCGGGATCAGCGGAAAAGCAACCGAGCGGAATTGGCCGAAGCCGTCGGTATGCGCGGATTGGCCAAGGATCACCGCCAGATCGCGGCGGCCGATACTGCGGGCGAGATCGGCGACCAGCAGATGATCGGCTTCGGTGATGGCCTGGTCCGAGATTTCGCGGAAGAAGCGCACCGTTGTCTGCCAGTCGAAATCGCGCGCGACTTCGCGCACCGCCGCGGTGAGGGGCTTGGCGTTGAAGGCAGCGCGCTCGATCGGGGTGACCAGGCCGGTCGGGGCAGTATTCAACGCAGGCATCGCCCGCCCCAGCCGCTCCAGCGCCAGCATGCCGTAAAACTGATCCGGATAAGCGGCGGCCATCTCGAAATAGCGGACCGCGCCCACGGTATCGCCGCGCTGGGCGAGGGCGCGGCCGGCCCAGTAGAACCCCTTGGTGCGCGTTTGCGGGGTCTTGGCGGCGGCGCCGTAGCGATAGAACAACGGCGCGGCCCGGGTTGCATCGCCGAGCGAAGAGAGCGCCCTGGTGCCGCCCAGCCACATCAGCGAAGTGTAATCGTCGCGCAGTTTGAAGCCCAGCTGGCTAACGTCGGTGCCGGGCGCAAAGGCATCGTCGACCGACGCGGCGAGCCGCACCGCGCTGCCGGAATCGGCGCTGCGGGCGCAGTTGAGCAGTTCGGCGATCCATTTCGCCGGATCGAGCGGCGGAACGGCGGCCGGGGGGCGGGTCAGCAGCAGCTGGGTCGCACCGGGATAATTGCCGCTCTGCCGCAGCTGGCGCACCCGGTTGTAGACATAGCCGGGGTCACGCATAAGATCGGGGGTCACCGGGATGCCCAGGCTTTCCGGACTGTTGCCTTGCAGCAGCGCCAGCCGCGCCATGAATGTATTGCGCGCGGCGGGCGAGACATAGGCGATCTGCTGCTGCGCCTGGAGCGTTTCGCCGGCCCACAGCAGCGCGTTCATCCGGGCATCGTGATCGGCCGGGGTAAACGCCCCGCCGTGGAGCGACAGCAGCGTAACCACCGCCGTTTCGCTCATCGCCCCGCCGCGCCAGGCTTCAATGGCATAATTGCGCGCCTCAGCCCGGCGGGCGCTCGACAGCGCCAGCGCATAAAGCGCCCGGGCTGGATTGGTCTGCGGCTTCACCCGGTCGAAATAGGCGAGCAGCCGCGGATAATCGACGGTTTCGCGCATCAACGCCTTCTCGGCATAGGTGCGCAGCTTGGTTTCCTCGGGGAAGCCGGGATAGGTCACCAGGAAAGCGGCATAATCGGAAAAACCGTAGCCATCGTTGGCTGTAAGCAGCCGCCAGCGCTCGACAGCTTGTGACATGGTGCCGCGCGGGGAGGCATACAGCTGGACCCTCGCGCGGTCCCACTCGGCGCCGTCCTGGCAGCGCGCGGGAGCGGACATCACGGCCATGAACAACAGCATCGGGACACAGGCGAAACGCAGCATACTGGACATTTTGGCAAAAGGCTCCTTATCAGCTGATGAATGCAGCGATGCGCCGGCCACTACACGGCCGCCATGGCGAAGGTAAGGGAAAAGTCCATGTTTTCCGGCTCGATACCGGCTCTGGTAACGCCATTTCGCGACGGAGCGTTCGATGAGCCCGCCTTCCGCCGGCTGGTCGAATGGCAGATCGAGAACGGCTCGTCTGCGCTGGTGCCCTGCGGCACCACCGGCGAGGCCTCGACGCTATCGAATGCCGAGCATCACCGCGTTATCGAGGTGTGTATCGAGCAGGCGGCGGGGCGGGTGCCGATCATCGCCGGCTGCGGTAGCAATGATACCCAGAATGCATTGCTGCACATGAATTTTTCGAAGAAGTCCGGCGCGGCGGCGGCGCTGTGCGTCGCGCCCTATTACAACCGGCCGAGCCAGGCCGGGCTGATCGCGCATTTCTCTTACCTCGCCGAGCATACCGAACTGCCAATCGTGCTCTACAACGTGCCGGGCCGCACGGTGACCGACCTCAAGCCGGAAACCGTGTGCGAGCTGGCCAACCGTTTTCCCGGCAGGATCGTCGGGATCAAGGATGCCAGCGGCGATCTTTCCCGCGTCACCGACCACCGCATGGGTGTCAAGGGCACCTTCTGCCAGCTGTCCGGTGACGATGAGCTGGCGCTGCCGCACAGCGCCGCCGGCGGGGTGGGCTGCATCTCGGTGACCGCCAATGTCGCGCCCAGGCTCTGCGCCGAGTTCCAGGCCGCCTGCATCGCGGGCGATCTGGCGCGGGCGCGAGAGCTCAACGACAAGCTTTACCCGCTGCACTACGCGATGTTCGAAGACGCATCGCCCGGGCCTTGCAAATATGCGCTGTCACGGGTCCATGACTGGATCGGCGAAGATCTGCGGCTGCCGCTGGTGGCGTGCGACGCTGCGGCGCGAAAAGCGGTGAATGAGGCGCTGGTGCACGCAGGGCTGGTGTAGCCAGGTTTACCCCAGCCCACCGCGCATAGCAGTTCCTGGACAACTAATCGCGGCGCAGACGCCCGAGGGGAAAGTTTGCTTCCTCGCGGCGGATTGGGG
>JANONQ010000399.1:0-2794 GCA_031420935.1 Novosphingobium sp.
GACACCTACTCCGACTCCGACACCTACTCCGACACCTACTCCGACACCTACTCCGACACCTACTCCGACACCTACTCCGACTCCGACTCCGACTCCGACTCCGACTCCGACTCCGACTCCGACTCCGACACCGGCGCCTACGCCTACGCCTACGCCTACGCCTACTTGTACCGCACCACAAACCTGGAGCCCAAGTACGGGAAAGTGCGTCGGGCCAAAGAAATAGGTTAGTTGAATTCTGGCGGCTTGCTTTGCCAGCCTGAACGATGGGAGGTTTGTGACTCGATGGCACGTGCCTTTTTGGCCGGACACTTGAATAACGGAAGACACGCTAGTTATCGAAGTTTAAGCAAGGTTCGAAAACTTTCGGTGCTTGTCGCTCGATGCTCGTCAAAGAATTTGGACAATTCTCTGGTTGGTTTTTCTTGGCTGTCTGGCAAGACGTTTAGCCACGCTTAAGGCTAATATGCTTATTTCCGCGTGTTGCTGGACCCGCAGGATTTGGCAGTCCTCACTCGGCAACCATTGGAATTTTCAGATTGAAAATTCCCGCATCCCGAAAAATACCAGCGCGCCCACGGCTATCGCAACGCCATAAGGCAGCTTGCGGAAATCGCTGTCCTTGGCCAAGCCGCCATCAGCGCGCATCAGCCGCTGGCGATACGGTAACCAGGCAATCAAAAGCAACAGGCCGGTCAGCGAGACGCTAACCAGTAGGCCCAGCCCGGCCTGGAGCGGAAACCAAGCGGCCAGCCCTGCGTAGAACTTCGCATCGCCGCCGCCAATTCCGCCGAGAGCGAATAGCCCCGCACCGACGATCAGCGCGATGAGGGCATGCAGCAGCGCTATTGCCGCCGCTGTCAAGCCGCCCGCCGCCAAGCCAAATGCGAGGCCTGCGATCAAGCCGGCCAGGCATAACCAGTTGGGCAGTCGGCGGGTCCGCAGGTCGAGATAGGACCCGGTTACCGCAATTGCGGCCAGCACGGCTCCACCGGCAATTTGCAGTGCGGTCATACCGAGGCAGCGATCACCGGCTTAACGTCGGGTCCAAGTAACTGCGGCGTTCGTCAGCGTCAGTGTGACCGGCGAAGATGCCGCCGAAAAGCCGACACGGACAGGATAGCTGCTGCCAGCAGCCGCTTGCGCAGGTGCGGGTGCGGCAATGGCAAATCTGTTCGGATACTGCGGGTTCACCCTCCGGATCGGCAGCCGCGCGGCGATCGTCGCGGCAGTCGGTGACCGGCGGCGAGCATCGAGCGGCGGTGCCCCAGGCGCGCGCCCGCCAATCATCAGCTGGCTGGCTGAAAGCCTGACCAATCGGCCAGTTGCTGACTGGACGGTGACTGCGCGATGCTCGCCGGCCCTTGCCATTAATTGAATTGCCCTCGGCGCGGAGTCTTGTTGGTTGAGTGCAAGGCTGGGCAGCGCGGGTGCCTCATCGCGGGTGGTGCGGACCGCAACTTCAGGGACAGAATGATAGAAGCGTGCGAGGTTGGTCTGATAGCGCTTGTCGCCCGGTGCTTCGGCGATGGCCTGTTTGAAGAAGCGCTCGGCCAGATCGGGGCGGTCAAGTTGCAGATAGGCTATAGCCAGCCCGTTGTAGGCGCCCGCCGCCTGCTCGGGAAAAATCCGGGCATTGCGGAAACCGACAATCGCCAGTGCATACTGGCCAGTGTCCAGTCCCTCCTTGCCAAGCGCCATTTGCGATTCGGCGTAGTCAGCGTTGTCGCGCTGCTGCATTCCAGAATCAGTGGTGCGTACGGCGGCCGAATGCCCAAACAGCGATTGGCAACCAGCCAGCAATGGCGAAGCCAATCCCAAAAGTATGAAAATTGTCGGTATTTTGCGCATATTATCCCCCACGCATCATTGGAAATAGTTGACGAACGACCATTACTACCGCTGGCAGCATCAGTGTGCCGATCATTGTCGGCAGCATGCAAGCGACTAGCGGGATGGAAATCAGAACCGGCAGGCGGTAAGCCTTTTCCTCGGCCCGCATGCGGCGCTTTTCGCGCATTTCCGCAGCATAGACGCGCAAGGTCGTGGCGATGCTGGTGCCAAGCTTGTCCGACTGAATAAGCAACGTGGTGAAAGATCGGATCTCGTCGACCGCCGACGCGCTCGCCAGCTTGCGAAAGGCTTCCTCGCGCGAAGCGCCGGCCCGCAGCTGCAGCACGGTTATCGACAGCAGTTCGGCGACCATGGGATGGGACATCACCATCTCGCGCCCGACGCGGTCGATCGCAGCCTCAAGCCCAAGCCCGGATTCGACGCAAACCAGCAGCAGATCGAGACAATCGGGAAAGCCGTTGACGATCTCTTCTTTGCGGCGATCGGCCTTCGCTTGAACATATAGGCTCGGCAGGAACAAACCCAGCGCCGCGAGTAGCGAGCCGTAAAGATACATCTTGAGGAAGGTTGGCGGCTCCGCGCTCATGTAGGAAAGGATCACATAGCCGAGCGGAATGACGACGACCATCAACAGCCGGACCAGCGTGTAAATCCGCGGTGCGGACGGGGAATTATATCCCGCAGCCCGCATCTTCTCCAACAGCCGATCGCTCTTTGTGTCGGTCAGATTGAGACCGGCGGCTTCGATCGATGCCGCCAGCCGCGCCCATGCGCCTTGGGTCTCGCGCGACCGCAGGCTCTGCGCCGGGATTTTGCGTACCAGTCCGGACCGCATGCTTTCAAGCTGCGAACGAACGGTGAAGCGGTGCCCGAAGGCGCTCACCAACGCGAAAACGGCGAATACCACCAAACCAAAAATCGCCAACAGCAGCGGCAGGCG
>JANONQ010000400.1:0-4346 GCA_031420935.1 Novosphingobium sp.
CCGCCGCAGCGAAGGCTCGTAGCGCGGGCAGCGCTCGGGCGGGCTGACCGCCAGAATTCCGCTCTCGCCCTCGACCATCACCGCCCGCGCCTCACCCAGCGAAGCGGCAACCAGAGCAATCCGCGCCTCGGGACCTCGGGCCATGGCACGGACCCATTCGGCCCCGGCGCGGGTCTTGCCGAAGCCGCGCCCGGCCATCATCAGCCACAGCCGCCAGTCGCCCGCCGGTGCCAATTGCTGCCGCCGCGCCCACAGCTGCCAATGCGTCGCGAACTCCTCGCGCTGCGCCTGGCTTAACAGGCGAAGCTGGGCGAAGCGATCCTCGTCCTCCAGCCGTAGCAGCCAGTCGAGATGTTCATTGCGAGTCATCGGTGCTCCGGGCAGCCAGCCAACGCTGGCGCATGATCGCGAGTTTGGCGTCGATCGTGATGATAATCGCATCGGCATCTTCGTCGGCCCGGATCGCCTTCTGGCGTGCCGCGCTGTCGCGGTGTGCGACCAGCAGGCGGAAGGCGGTGGCATTGTCGAACGAGCGCGTCCCGCGTTTGGCGCTGGCGGGCTGCTTGATCTCGCCGGTGCGGAGCCGGTGGAGCATCTCCATTTCGAGGTGCTCATAGCCTTCGCAAAGGGCCTGCTGCCATTTGCGGTTGAACTCCGGATCGCTGCGGCGGGCATCATAAGCAGTAGTGGTCGAGATCCCGGCCTTGCGGGCCGAGGCGCTAACGTTCGAAGTGGCGGCAAGTTCGGCGAGGAAGGCTTTGGTCCATTTCGAAATGCTGGGCCGGCGCGGCGGCGAAGCACCCGCGCGCCGGCCGGACGTTTTGAGGTCCGCCATGAAGGTCGATCCGTACCGTTGAAGGGAGGGGCGGTGGCCGCTATCGAATCGGTTGATCGCGATGTTCCTTGTATGTACCCAAAGAGCGTGACGATGTCAATATAAATAACCAAATAGGTTATGCCTTGCCGCGCGCGAGTGCGCTCCGTAAGCAGCCGCCACCCCGAAGCGAGAAACCCGATGCTGCGCCGCCTATACGACTGGACCATGGCCAAGGCCTCGCATTCCCACGCCGAAAGGTGGCTGGCGCTGTTCGCCTTTGTCGAGGCGAGCTTTTTTCCGATCCCGCCGCATCCGGTGCTGGGGCTGATGTGCTTGGCCGAGCCGAAGAAGGCGGTGCGCTTCGCGATTGTCGCGACGCTGGCCTCGGTCGCTGGCGGCATGCTCGGCTATGCGATCGGCCATTTTGTCTATGATACCGTCGGCACGCAAATGCTGGCGCTGCTGGGTCTGTCGCAAAGCTTTCCGCAAGCCGCCTGTTATCTGCGTGAATACGGCGCCGAGATCATCATGATCAAGGGCGCGACGCCGATCCCGTTCAAGCTGCTGACGATCACCGCCGGCTTCATCTCGATGCCGCTGCTCAGCTTCATCGGCGCGAGCCTGGTCTCGCGCAGCATCAGCTTTATGATCGTCGGCGTGCTGTTCCGCATGTTCGGCGCGCCGATCAAGGCGTTCATCGATAAGTACCTCGGCCTCGCCACCGCCGGTTTCGTCGTCATCGTAGTCGGCGGCTTCGTTGCCGCGGCAATGCTCGGCGGCGGTTCGCAGGAGTCCAACGCGAAGTGTGCGGCAGCTGCGCCCGCCGCCGAAAGGGCAGCGCGATAGAATTCACCGCCCGCTGGTTCTCAGGCAGCTAAAATGGCTCTACGGCGCTCTACTTCGGCCTGAACCTGGAGAACGCTTGATGCGACTGACTTACGCCCTGCTATCGCTGATCGCACTCAGCCTCACCGCTTGCAGCCGCAATCCCGATACGCCGGCCGGAAGGGCGGCCGATGCACGGCATGAAAGCTTCGAGGAAATCGGCGATGCCTTCAAGGTGATCGCCGACGAGATTGCCGCCAAATCGTCCGATATTGCCGCGATTCGCAGCGCGGCAGGCACTATCAATGCGCTCGCGCCAAAGGTCGAAACCTGGTTTCCCGCCGGCAGCGGTCCGGCTGACGGCATCAAAACCCATGCGTTGCAGACCGTGTGGACCAAGCCTGACGAATTCAAACAGGCGGCGGCAAAACTTGTCGTCGAGTCTGGTAAGTTCCATGCACTCGCCCAAGCCGGAAACATGGCTGCGCTGGGCGAGGGCATGAAAACGCTCGGTAGCACCTGCAAGGGTTGCCACGACAAATTCCGCGAGGAAGAATAGGCCACCCCGCTGGTAAGGATGAAGCTAAATCAGGTTTCGTGAGCCTGAATTACACACGAAGCTCTACCTCCGCCCGCCGTTACCGCGCCGGCCACGTGGAGCGACCGGGCGGGCGGTTCCAATTGCGTCAATCGCGCCGGTCGCGGCGGTTTTCATGGCGCAATTCGCGCCTGTCGCTGCGCCGCTCCTGCCGATAATCGCGCCGATCCTCACGCCGGTCGCTGCGGAATTCCTGCCGGCTTACCTGCCCTTGGCGAAAAGCCGCCCGGTCCTGGCGGCGTTCAGCCCGGAACGCGGTGTTATCTCCGCGTCGATCCTGCCGGTAATCGCGCGTGTTTTGGCGCACTTCGCGGCGATCCTCGCGCCGGCTCTCCCAATGACGCCGATGATTGTCGTTCCAGCGATGCCGCGAGCCCGACCGGTCATAGATGTAATAACCGTTGCCTGGGTAATAATAGTTGTCGTACCAACCCGAGAAACCGTATCCACCGTAACCAGACGAATAATAATCATTATAACCGTAGCCATGGCCCAAGCCATAACCGCTGCCATAACTGGAGCAGCCGGCCAAGGCGACGGCCCCTCCAACCAGCAGCAAGCCATTGCGAATGTGAGATAAGAACATCACGTCTCTCCGATTCGCTCTCAGGGAAATCTTGCGCGGATCAAGTTGAACAGGCTGTGAATTCGACCGGTTCAAGCCTGGTGCCGGTTAGGCGGTTGCCGCGCGCCGGGGAACCGGTTGCAGCGCCAGGTATTGCCCTGCGAGAAGGAGATTATCGATGTCCCTGACCATCGCCGTCGTCGTTGGCAGCCTGCGCCGCGAATCGTTCAATCGCCGCTTGGCCGAAGCCTTGACGCGACACCCCGCCGCAGCGGGCCATTCCTTCACTTTCCCGGATATCGGCGCGCTGCCGCTCTACAATCAGGACGACGACGCCAAACAGCCCGATGCGGTACAACAGCTGAAGCGTCAGATCAGGGCCGCCGACGCGGTTATTTTTGTTACCCCGGAATACAATCGCTCAATCCCCGGCGTGCTCAAGAACGCGATTGACTACGCCTCCCGTCCGTCTGGCGATAGCGCGTGGGCGGGCAAGCCGGCGGCTATCATCGGCACCTCGCCGGGAGCGATCGGCACGGCGGCGGCGCAGCAGCACCTGCGCAATGTCCTGGTCGCAGTCGCCATGCCGACGCTCGGTCAGCCCGAGGCATTCCTCCAGTGGAAAGACGATATGATCGGCGCTGACGGCAAGCTCGCTGGCAAGACCGAGCTTTTCGCGGGCAAATGGCTGGAAGCCTTCTTGGCCTTCGTCCAGCGCCACCGCGCTTGACCTGCGTAACGCAAACGCCCGCGCCAACGAGTTAGATGATGCCCACCGCTTTTCCGGCGCGTTCGAACATGCCGATGATGGTCTGCACCTGGCTTGCGGAGTGTTCCGCACACAGCGAGCACCGCAGCAGCGTCATGTTGGCGGGGGTTGCCGGGGGCCTGGCAAGGTTGACATAGAGCCCTTCGCGCAGCAGCGCCTCCCACATCGCCGCGCCCTTTTCGAGGTCCGGCATGATGACGGCAATGATCGCGCTTTGCGGGGTGTCGGTGCCGAGCTGGAAACCGCGATCCTTCAGCCCGGCGTGCAATGTACGGGAATTTTCCCACAGATGCGCGCGCTTCTCGTTCCCGTGCATCAGCTTGCGGATCGATGTCGCTGCGGTCGCCACCACGCTGGGCGGCAGGCTGGCGGTGAACACGTAGGGCCGGCAGACGAGCCGCAGGATCTCGAATTTCGGATGATTCGACACGCAAAATCCGCCGACCGTACCGACGCTTTTGGAGAAGGTGCCGATGACGAAATCGACGTCGTCAAGCACCCCCTGGTCCTCCGCTACGCCGCGCCCGTTCGGGCCGATGAAGCCCATCGAATGTGCCTCGTCGACCAGCACCATCGCGCCCTGCGCCTTGGCGACGGCGATCATTTCCTTGAGCGGTGCGATATCGCCGAGCATCGAATAGACGCCTTCGAGGATGACCAGTTTGCCCGCACCCTCTGGAATGCGCTTGAGGCGCTTTTCCATCGCCTCGATATCATTGTGCTTGAACGGCACGACTTCGGCGTCGCCCAGCTTGCAGCCGTCCCAGATCGA
>JANONQ010000401.1:0-1799 GCA_031420935.1 Novosphingobium sp.
ACGATATAGCCGTGCCCGCCCCAGATCTGCTGCATATTCACGGTGGTCTCGAAGCCCTTGTCGGTGCCGTAGCCCTTGATCACCGGGGTGAGCAGACTAATCAGATCGTCGGCCAGCTGGCGCTCGTCCTCGCTGGCCGCCCTGTGCGCGAGTTCAACCTGCAGCGCGCCCCATAGCGTCAGCGCGCGCATGCCCTCGGTGAACGCCTTGGCGTCCATCAACATCCGGCGGACATCGGGATGGACGATCAGCAGGTCTGCCTTTTCGGCCGGGTCGGCCGGCCCGGTCAGCGCCCGGCCCTGGCGGCGCTCGGCGGCATAGGCTGCCCCGTTCTGATAGGCGACCTCAGCCTGCGCCAGCCCTTGGATGCCGACGCCGAGCCGCGCCGCGTTCATCATGATGAACATCGCGGCGAGGCCCTTGTTCTCCTCGCCGACCAGATAGCCGGTGGCCCCGTCGTAATTCATCACACAGGTCGAACTCGCGCGGATGCCCATCTTGTGCTCGATCGATCCGCAAGTGACCGCGTTGCCCGCACCTAGCGAGCCATCCGCATTCACCAGCACCTTTGGCACGATGAACAACGAGATGCCTTTCGACGAATCCGGCGCGTCGGGCAGTTTGGCCAAGACCAGGTGGATGATGTTCTCCGCCAGATCGTGTTCGCCTGCCGAAATAAAAATCTTGGTGCCGGTGATCGCAAAGCTGCCGTCCGTTTGCGGTACGGCGCGGGTGCGGATCAGGCCGAGGTCGGTGCCGCATTGCGGTTCGGTCAGGTTCATCGTCCCGGTCCATTCGCCCGCGACCATCTTCGGCACAAAGCGCTGCTGCAACTCCAGCGTGGCTTTGGCGAGGATAGCGGCAATCGCGCCATTGGTGAGACCGGGGTACATGGCAAAGGCCTGGTTGGCCGATGACATGAACTCTTCCACCACAAAGCCGAGCACCTCGGGCATGCCCTGCCCGCCGAATTCGACCGGCGCGGACAGCGTCCCCCAACCTGCCTCGCGAAACTGGACGAAGGCCGGTTTGAAACCGGCGGGCGTGGTTACCGAGCCGTCGGGATGGCGCGTGCAACCCTCCGCATCGCCCGAGGCATTGAGCGGCGCCAGCACCTCGGCGGCGAATTTGCCGGATTCCTCGATGACAGCATTGACGATATCGGCGCTGACGTTCTCGAAGCCGGGCAAATTGCCGTAGCTTTCAAGCTTCAGCATTTCGTTGATGATAAAGCAGGTGTCGCGAACAGGAGCCTTGTAGCCTGGCATCAATCGGGGTCCTCGGACTGGTACGGTCGGGAATCATTGCGGACGAGCGAATCGCCCTGGAGCGTCCGGTAAAAGCAGCTCACCGCGCCGGTGTGGCAAGCGGGCCCCTCGGGCCGGACCAACAGCAGCAGCGCATCCTGATCGCAATCGACACGGATTTCCTCGACCCGCAGGACGTTGCCCGAGGTTTCCCCTTTCAGCCATAGTCGGCCGCGCGAACGCGAGCGAAAGTGGGCAAGGCCGGTCTTGCGCGTTTTGGCGAGCGCTTCCTCGTCCATAAAGGCAAGCATCAGAATTACACCCGTGGCGGAATCCGCGGCAATTGCGGTGATCAGACCCTGACCGTCGAAGCGCGGCAGAAATGCTGTGCCCTGTTCGCGATCGCTCGCGGAAAGGCTGGTCATGGCAGAGGATTTCCTTCGTAGGCTCGGGTCAGGCGGGGAATTGTTGCAGGATAACCACAGATGCCCAGCAAAATCCATCGCATGTCGCAATCCTGCTTTTCTTTGCTGTCGATTCGGAGGAACTATC
>JANONQ010000402.1:0-2072 GCA_031420935.1 Novosphingobium sp.
TCGTAAATCCGCTGGATCAGATCGAAGTCCCAGTCGCTGCCCTCGAACAGCGGAAAAGTGGCAAAGTCGAGCATCAGGCGTCCGTCCTTTCGCCGACGCCGCGGCGCTGGAAGAGTTCCCGGAACACCGGATAAATCTCGCGCCGGTCATGCACCTTGCGCATGACGAAATGGCTGTGTTTGCCGGTGATCGTCCGGTAGGCGGCCCATAGATCGGTTTCGGGCCGGCCCAAGCCCAGCGCTCCGGGAAATTCCTCCCGGCCGACTTCGAGATAGGCGACATATTGCGCCACCGGCAGGATCGCATCCTGCATCAGCGCGACCGTGCGCGGATTGTCGCTGCCGAAATTGTCGCCGTCGGAAGCCTGTGCGACATAAATGTTCCAGTCGTCGGGCCGGTAGCGCGCGCGCATCACTTCGACCAGTTTTTCCAACGCGCTGGATACGCGGGTGCCGCCCGAGACGGTGCTGTAGAAAAAGGTCTCCTCATCGACTTCGGCGGCCTGCTCGGTGTGGTGGATGAAGACCACGTCGACGTGCTTGTAGCAGCGGGTAAGAAACAGGTGGAGCAAGGCGAAGAACCGCTTGGCGAGATCCTTCATATGCTCGTTCATCGATCCCGATACGTCCATCAGGCAGAACATCACCGCCTGGGCGACCGGTTTGGGGATCGGCTCGAAGCGGCGGTATTGCAGATCGACCGGATCGATATAGGCGATGATGCCCCGCCGGCGCACGATCCGCGCCTGTTCCTCGAGCAGCGCCTCGAGCCGCTCGGTATCATCCGGCAAGGGCGTATCGCGCGCCTCGATCTCGGCGATCTCGTCTGCCAGCCGCTGCAGCTCGGCCCGGCCCGGCCGGTGGAGCGCGCGCCGGCGGGACAGCGCTTTCTGCATGGTCCGCCCGATCGACAAGTTCGACGGCGATCCGGCAGTGGTATAGCCCGCGCGCCTGATTCCTTCGACATTGCCCTGGACCAGCTTGCGCTTCTCCAGATCGGGCAATTCAAGATCCTCAAGAAACAGATCGAGAAATTCCTCACGCGACAGCACAAAGCGGAAGTCGTCCTCGTCCTCGCCGGTGCCCGCCTGCGATCCGCTGCCGCCGCCCGCTGGCGGGCGTTCGATGCCGTCGCCTTCGAGATATTCCTTGTTGCCCGGGAACACCCGCTCGCGGTTACCGCCTGCGGGCGAGCGGCGCAGCACCGGTTCCTTTACGCCGCTGCGGGCGATAACAATTTCGCCTTCCTGCTCAAGATCTTTGATGCTGCGATCCTTGAGACTTTCCCGCACCGCCTGCTGCACGGCTGCCTTGGCCCGCCGCAAAAATCGCTGCCGGTTGACCAGGCTCTTGCCGCCAGGGTTCAATCGTCGGTCGATGATATGCATTCGGTCCGGCCTGTCTCCGTCAGCCTGCCTGCTTTACCCTGATATACCATTCAACGAGCCGGCGGACCTGACGTTCCGTATAACCGCGCGACACCATCCGATCGACGAATTCGCCATGCTTGCGTGCACTCTCGCCGTCTTTTTGCGAGCCGAAGCTGATCACCGGGAGTAGGTCTTCCACCTGGCTGAACATGCGCTTTTCGATGACTTCGCGGATCTTTTCGTAGGAGGTCCACGACGGGTTGCGGCCTTCGTTGGCGGCGCGCATGCGCAGCGCAAATTTCACCACTTCGTTGCGGAAGTCCTTGGGATTGGCGATGCCGGCAGGCTTTTCGGTCTTCGACAATTCCTGGTCGATGATCTCGCGCTGGAGCAATTGTCCGGTATCAGGGTCCTTGAAGTCGAGGTCTTCGATCCAGGCGTCGGCATAGGCGACATAGCGGTCGAACAGGTTCTGGCCGTAATCGTTATACGATTCAAGATACGCCTTCTGCACCTCATTGCCGATGAATTCGGCATAGCGCGGGCCGAGATCGCCCTTGATGAATTCCAGATACCGCGCTTCGGTTTCATTGGCGAACTGTTCCTGGCGGACCATGCGCTCCAACACATACATCAGATGCACCGGATCGGCACCGATCTCCACCGTGTCGTGGTTGAACGTTGCCGAGAGCGCCTTGAAGGC
>JANONQ010000403.1:0-3878 GCA_031420935.1 Novosphingobium sp.
TGTCGATAGCCGCTATTGCTTCGCACTGTACCGACAAGAGCCGGGTCTGCGGGCTGCATTTCTTCAACCCGGTGCCATTGATGAAGCTGGTGGAAGTGGTCGTTGGCCCATCGACCAGCGCCGATGTTACCGAACGGGCAATCGCCTTCGCCAAGGCGATCGCCAAGGTGCCGGTGACGGTGAAAGACGGGCCCGGGTTCCTCGTCAATCTGCAAGGCCGGGCCTATGTTACCGAGGGGCTGGCGGTGGTGCAGGAAGGCGTCGGCGATCCCGCGACGGTGGACCGGATCATGCGCGAGGGCGCGGGTTTCCGCATGGGTCCGTTTGAACTGATGGATCTCACCGGCATCGACGTGAACTATCCGGTCACCGGTTTCATCCACGAAGGTTACCAATATGATCCCAGGCTGAAGACGACGCCGCTGCACCGGTTGATGGCTGATGCCGGGCGCTTCGGGCGCAAGACCGGGCAGGGTTTTCATGATTATGGCGAGGGTGCCGCGCCGCCCCAAGTAGCGCCCGCGCCAAGCGGGCGTATCCTGCGCCCCCACTTCGCCGAAGCCTCGCCCCATTGGGCCAGGCTGGGCGACATCGAGGCGGGTGAAGACGTCACGCTGGTCGCGCCGATCGGCGAGGATTGCGCCACGGCTTGCGTGCGCCTCGGCCTCAATTCGAAAACGACCGTAGCGATCGATTTCACTGGCGCGGATCGCCGTCACCTCACGGTCATGGCTGCGGTCGGCGGCCGGACCAAAGCGGAAGAGGTGGCTGACTGGCTGCGCGGCTGCGGCTTCACCGTCGAAGTGATCGCCGATTCCCCCGGCTTCGTCCTCCAGCGCATCCTCGCCATGATTGCCAATCTGGGCTGCGAACTGGCGCAGATCGGCGTCGGAGCGCCCGCCGATATCGATACCGCGATGAAGCTGGCGCAGAATTACCCGCTGGGCCCGCTCGAATGGGCGGAGAAGCTTGGAGTAGCCACGATCTATTCGATCATGTGCCAGTTGCAGGCGATTACCGGTTCGGACCGCTACCGCCCGAGCCTGTGGCTGCGCCGCCGCGCGCAGCTTGGCTTGCCCATCCACACGGCGGATTGAGAACAAGCAATATGACTGCCGGCTTTGTCGATGCCTTGCTCGAAAAGCGCCCGCCAGTCTGGCAGGGGCGCTAAGCCCCCGTCACGCAGCCCGCTCGAAGATTGCGGCGAGGCCCTGGCCGCCGCCGATGCACATCGTCTCCAGCCCGTAGCGCCCGCCGCGCCGCTGCAGTTCGCGCGTCAGGTTGGCGAGGATGCGCCCGCCCGTTGCGCCGATCGGATGGCCGAGCGAAATCCCCGAGCCGTTGACATTGAGGATGTCGTGGCGCGCATCGTTCTCGCTCCAGCCCCAGCCCTTGAGCACGGCGAGAACCTGCGGCGCGAAGGCTTCGTTGAGTTCGACCAGATCGATGTCCGACCAGCTAAGGCCGTTGCGGCGGAACAGGCGTTCGACTGCCGGAACCGGGCCGATGCCCATGCGGCTGGGATCGCAGCCTGCCGCTGCCCAGCTGTGGAACCAGGCGATGGGTTCGAGGCCCAGTTCCTCAAGCTTGTCCTCGGCGACAACAAGGCAGGCCGCCGCAGCATCGTTCTGCTGGCTGGCGTTGCCCGCCGTTACCACGGCACCGGGAATTTTGGATTCTATCGGTCGTAGCTTGGCCAGCGATTCGATGGTGGCATCGGCGCGGTAGCCTTCGTCATGATCGAAGATCACCGGGTCGCCCTTTCTTTGCGGAACCGCCACGGGGACTAGCTCGTCGGCGAACAGTCCCTTCTGCCAGGCCAAGGCAGCGCGCTGGTGCGAGCGCACGGCGTAAGCATCGCATGCCTCGCGGCTTATCCCGTAATCCTTGGCACAGTTTTCCGCCGTCTCGATCATGCCGCTGATCACGCCGAAGCGCTCGATTGGCTGCGACATGAGGCGGCCGCGCGTCAGCCGGTCGTGCAGCGTTACGCTGCCGGATTTGACGCCGTTGCGAATATCGGTGGAGTAATGTTCGACATTTGACATGCTCTCAACACCGCCCGCGACAACCACGTCCGAAGCGCCGGTTTGAACCATCATTGCCGCATCGATCACCGCCTGCAGGCCAGAGCCGCAGCGCCGGTCAAGCTGGTAGCCGGGCACTTCGATCGGCAGTCCCGCGGCCAGCCATGACCAGCGCCCGATCGCCGGAGCCTCGCCACTGCCGTAACCCTGCGCGAACACGACATCGTCAACCCGCGACGGATCGATTGCAGTGCGTTCCATCAACGCCTTGATGATCACCGCGCCAAGCTCACCTGCCGGGATGGAGGACAGCGCCCCGCCAAACTTGCCAACGGCAGTACGGATGGGGGCAACTATGGCGGCGCGGCGTAGTGTCATTGTGCATATCCTGAAATTCAGCGGTTATCTGTTGTCTTCAGACCAAGCGATCAACGGCCACCCTTGTCAAGTTGCGGCCTTTTGTGTTTGTCTCGCATACGACAGTGCTTTGGCCAAGGACCACGAGCACATTGCGACACGCTACGCGTCAAATCGCTGCCTGTGAAATATCCAAGCAATTTTTTTAATTGCCCCTTGTATCCTTGTATCGTTTGTGATTCTTGCAAATCGTGAAAAAGTTCCACTCAGAACCGAAAATCGCCAGGGACAGAATGGCCGAAGCTGCGGCGCTGTTCTGCCTGCTGATGCTCGCGGGGCTGGCGCTGGTCGGTCCGAGCGGATTGCTTGCGTGGGGCGAGAACCGGCATCTGTTGGCGGAGCATCGGCAGGAACTCAAGCAGCTCGCTGCAGAGCGCGACGAACTGCGCAACCGCGTCGCCCTGCTCGATCCGCGCCATACCGATGCCGATCTCGCCGGAGAACTGGTCCGCAAGGATCTCAACGTCGTCCATCCCGACGAAATGGTGATGCTGCTCAACTAACCGGGCGCGAATACCCCCGGATCGGGCACATAAATTTGGGTGAAGCGGTTTAACTGCCGCTTCCCAGTCCCTATACGGATAGCATAACCATCCCCGGGGTACCGAATTGGCCAAATCCGCAAGCAAAGCCGCCGCCGATGCAAACCGGCCCTCCGCCGACGATGATGCCTATGCCTTGCGCAGATTGCAGGAGACGCACGCCGCCAATCGCCGCTACGCTGCCAGCGATGCGGAATTGCTCACACTCTATGAGCAGATGCTGACCATCCGCCGGTTTGAGGAACGCGCCGGCCAGCTATACGGTCTCGGGCTGATCGGCGGCTTCTGCCACCTTTATATCGGCCAGGAGGCGGTCGCGGTGGGGCTGCAATCGGCGCTCGACCAGGAGCGCGACAGCGTCATCACCGGCTACCGCGATCATGGCCACATGCTCGCCTATGGCATCGACCCCAAGGTGATCATGGCCGAATTGACCGGGCGGCAGGCGGGCATTTCCAAGGGTAAGGGCGGCTCGATGCATATGTTCAGCGTCGAGCATCGCTTCTACGGCGGCCACGGCATCGTCGGCGCGCAAGTGCCGCTGGGGACCGGCCTTGCCTTTGCGCATAAATACCGCGAGGACGGCGGCGTCTGCCTCGCCTATTTCGGCGACGGCGCGGCCAACCAGGGGCAGGTCTACGAGAGCTTCAACATGGCGGCGCTGTGGAAGCTGCCGATCATCTTCGTCATCGAAAACAACGGTTACGCCATGGGCACCGCAGTGAAACGCTCCTCGGCGGAAACCGAGTTTTACCGGCGCGGCACGGCGTTTCGCATTCCGGGCATGGACGTCAACGGGATGGATGTGCTCGAGGTTCGCCAAGCCGCCGAAGTGGCGCTCGATTTCGTGCGCAAAGGCGGCGGACCGGTGCTGATGGAGCTAAACACCTAT
>JANONQ010000404.1:0-1752 GCA_031420935.1 Novosphingobium sp.
CGATTCAATTTACGCGAAACAATGCCATCGCTCGGCTTGGTGGTGGATGCGACAATCCGGCGCTCGGCGTCATCAAGCTCGCCCATAGTCCGCGCGGCGGCGATACGTTCGAAAATCTGGTGGCCGCCGGCCGCAGCAAACTCGAGACCGGTCGGGAGCACCAAATTACTCGCCAGCGCTTCGCGAAAGCTTTCCGCCACAACCAGGCTTTCGCCGGCCACTAGCAGTATGCGTTCATTGGAAAAAATTGCGGATAACTCGTCGGATGGCACCCAGGAAACGATCGTGGCACCCCCGAGCCTTTCCACTTCCCTGCGAATCAACTCGTTCGGCTGCCAGACCGCCCCCGCCACAATCCAGCATTCCCTGATTCCAGCCCTGGCCACCTCTCGCACCGCGCGCGCCGCAGCCGGCACGCCAGCGACATTTCGAGACGCATTGGTGACGCAGGCAAAGATCAAAACGGCTCGCCGGGGAACCAAGTCCCTCAACTCGACGCATAAGTCGGTTGTGCGAAAGCTTCGGATGCACTGTTCGGTCAAGACAAACCCTCTATAGGATCAAAAAGGAGAAGCGGATTCTCACCAGGATTTGTAATCAACTATTGTATCGCAAAATTGTTTCAGCCGGGGAAAACGGGTCGGTGAGACGAGATTTCAGGCAGGAGGTTTGGTTGGCCGAAGCAGTGACGCCGGGAAGCAATTTCAGTCAGCCTGACGGCAGTGCGCCGGCCGGACCGGCACGGCCGCTGCGGCCGCGCGAGTTGCAGGATCCCCTAAACTATTACCTCTATCATCCGCTCGCCTGGCGGCTGGCGCTGCAGCTGGCGAAAACTCCGCTGACGCCCAACATGGTTTCGGTGTGCGGCGGTCTGCTGGTCGTCGCCGCGGCCTTCGTCTACGCCATGCCGGGCTGGCCGCTGACGGCCCTGGTGGGCCTTGCACTGCATATGGGCTGGCACGTGGTCGACGGCGCCGACGGCGATCTGGCCCGCATTACCGGCAAAGCCAGTCCGATGGGCGAGTTGATCGACGGCATCTGCGATTATTCCAGCCACATCGTGCTCTATTTCGTCATGCTGTGGGTGCTGTTGCCGCAGCTCGGCTGGATCGCCTGGCCGATCATGCTGGCGGCCGGCATCAGCCACATCGTCCAGTCCAACCATGTCGAAGTACAGCGGCGCCAGTATCAATGGTGGGTCTATGGCACGCCGTGGCTGCGCAACACCCACCAGGCCGGCGGCGACATCCGCAAGATGGGCTTTGCCGGCATCGTCGCCGGCTATCTCCGGCTGGCCAGCGGCATGACCCCCCACGCCTTGCGGATCGACTCCGCGCTTGAGGCCGCCGGACCGGCCGCGCTTGAGCGCCTGCGCGCCGAGGTTCGCAAGGAAGCGCCGCCCCTGTTGCTGATGCTTAAATTCCTCGGCCCAAATCCGCGCGCGCTGGTGCTCGGTGGCTCGATGCTGGCCGGCAGCCCGCTTTATTTCTTCATCTACCAGGCGGTTGTGCTCAACCTTTTGCTGGTCGGTTCGGTGATGATGCACAATGCGGCGGCGAAGCGGATCGTCGCTCGGCTGTAAATCGCCGGGCGTCCCCCGCACGCCGCTCGACAGGCGACTGACCGGCGTTATGATCTCCGCCGCTACCGCAAAGGAGAATCGCTGATGACGCAAACGCTCATCGCCGAAGCTGGCGCCATCGCCGAGCGGATCACAGCCCTGCGCCGCGCGATTCACGCCGAGCCGGAACT
>JANONQ010000405.1:0-3765 GCA_031420935.1 Novosphingobium sp.
GCCGGGCCGACCAAGGCTTATGGCGAAATGCGCCGCCTGCTGAACTCGGTTGAGGACCAACCGCTGGCTGCCCAGCTCGAACTCGAAGCCCAGGCCCTATCCCGCATCGCCGGAACCGCTGATGCCCGCGAAGGGCTTACGGCCTTTGTCGAGAAGCGCAAACCTCGTTTCACAGGAGAATAGGCGCGCCATGTGGCTCTATCCCGAAGTCCGCACACTAGGGGAATTCATCGAATACCACGCCCGCAATACGCCAGACCGGCGCGCACTGGTCTGGGGTGATCGGACAATTTCCTTCGACGGCTATAACCGCGCCGCTAACCGGATAGCCAACGGACTGCTGGCGCGCGGCGTGGCTGCGGGGGAGCGGGTCGGATTTCTTGGCCTCAACAGCCCCGACTTCTATCTGGCGCTGATCGGCACCGCCAAGACGCGCGCGGCTTTCACCGTGTTCAACTGGCGGCTGGCGGTGCCCGAACTGGCGCAGCTCATCGCCGACAGCACGGCCCGGTTCACAATTGTTGAGCGCGCCATGGCGGACCTGTGGAACGCGGCGCTGGCGGCTTCGGGCTGTGATACCGAAACGATCTGGATCGACGAGGCGGAGACGCTGGAGAAGCTCTTCGCAGGCGAAAGCGATGCCAAACCCGGCGTGTTCATCAGCGAGGAAGACGTCGCCATCCAGCTTTACACCTCGGGCACCACGGGCCTGCCCAAAGGGGTGATGCTGACCCACGGCGGGTTCAACCGGATACGGCTGTGCGAGCATCTCGAACCGGCCTATCGGTGGGAAGCGGACGACATCTTCATCAACCCGCTGCCCAATTTTCACCTGCTATCGATCGGTATTGCTTTCCAGTGCCTCTACAACGGCGTTGCGATCTCGATCGTGCGTCAGTTCGATCCGGCAGTCATCCTTGCCACCATCGAACGCGACCGGCCGACGCTGCTGACGCTCACGCCGACCATGATCCAGATGCTGCTCGACCATCCGAATGCGGCCTCCACCGATTTCTCGTCGTTGCGCCTTACGCTCTATGCCGGATCGCCGATTTCGCTTGGCTTGATCAAGCGGGCCATCGCCATGATGCCGGGCGAATTCATGCAGTTCTATGGTGCGACCGAAGCCAGTGGTGCATTCTCCATCCTGCGCCCCGACGAACACGATCTCGATAACGAAGCCAAGCTGCAAAGCTGCGGCCGGCCGCTACCGCTGATCGAATTCCGCATTGTCGATGGGGAAGGCAACGATGTCGCCGATGGCGAGCCGGGCGAACTGCTGATCCGCGCACCCGCCATTACCGCCGGATACTGGAACCAGCCTGAAACGACCGCCAAGGTCATCCAGAACGGCTGGTACAGCTCTGGCGACGTCGCGCGCCGCGATGCCGAGGGGCTCTATTACATCGTCGACCGGATGAAAGACATGATCGTCTCGGGCGGTGAAAACATCTACTCCGCCGAAGTCGAAAATGCGCTTTCCACGCATCCGGAAGTGGCCGCCGTGGCGGTCATCGGCGTGCCTGACCCGCGCTGGGGCGAAGCGGTGAAGGCCTGCGTCGTCCGCAAGGCCGGCAGCGCGATCGATGAAGCCGCGCTGATCGCCCATGCTCGCGAGAGGCTGGCCGGTTACAAGGTTCCTAAAAGCATCGACTTCATGGAAAGCTTCCCGCTGGTGCCGAGCGGCAAAGTCTCCAAGGTCGAATTGCGCGCGCCCTATTGGCGCGGCAATGACCGCGGCGTCGGGTGATCCTTCCCCGGTCAGATCAACTCCCACCCGGACAATTCGAGGCGGCGGCGTTTCGGCGCTTTGGACTCGGGCGGTTTGCTAAAAAGCGCATAGACGAGACCTTGCCCCCGGTCTTGGCAGTGCGCGGCGACGTGGCAAACACAGTGGAGTTGTGGGACCAGCTTGCCAACCTGCCCCGCCACGAACAGACCAGCGATTTCCACTGCGTAACCACTTGGTCGGTCCGCAATCTCAACTGGTCGGGTTACCGCTTTGCCGATTTCCATCACCAACTTGCCTTGCCGCTCGCTGCACCAGAGGCGGCTGCTACATTCGTGGTTATGCGCGGCAGCGACGGATATGGCTGCGCGCTGCCGCTCGACGACCTGCTGGCAGCAGACGTGACGCTTGTGGACCGGCTGGACGGAAAACCGCTAGGCGCCGAACACGGCGCGCCGCTGCGCATGATCGCGCCAGCGCATTACGGCTACAAGAGTGTCAAACACCTGATCGCCATCGAATATTGGACCAACCGGCGGCACTACCGTTTCCCGTGGCCCTACCCTGGCTTCATGGACCACCCCCGCGCCCGCGTTGTTTGCGAAGAACGCGGCCGCTGGGTGCCCAATGCGCTGCTGCGGCCTGCCTACCGGCTGTTCATTCCCCCTGCGATCAGGGGTGGGACGTGATAACAATTGCTCTTGCCAAGCGTGACCGGAAGCGTTGTCCGGTCAATAAGCCTCACTCGCTCTTTCCGGTTCGGCCGAGGAATCGTTCGCGTACAACGAGGTAGAGCGGGAAGGCAAAGCACGTGCCCAGGAACGACAGCGCGACAAAAATCCACCCCTGCCGCGCGCCCAGCCCGATACGCTGGCTGTCGCCCACAACCCAGATCATAAACACCAGCCAGGCAGCGAGAATGTCGATGGTGATGAAGGCGGCGGCGCTGCCCGAGTTGTAGGCATCCATGAAGAAACTGGGCAAGTTGAGCAGATTGCCGCCGCCAGCCATCCAGGCCAGGCCATGCGACCAGGCCGCAACCAACGATCCTACGGCAAGCACGATATATACGAGATGTTTGATGCTGATCGACACGTTTCGGTCTCCCCTAAAATGACGCGGTCATTCCCATTTCTGCACGAGCCTGGGCGTATTCGACTGCCAGCCGGTCGATGTAGGCCCGCGCCGGTTCCGTGCGCCTGACCGCACCGATCCCCTGCCCGGCGCTCCAGATTTCCTTCCACGCCTTGGCGTTGTCGCCGCCGCCGTCGATATTAATGCCCTTGCCTTCTGAGCGCTTGAGATTGGCCGGGTCAAGCCCGTGCTCCAGCAGCGAGGGGCGCAGGAAGTTTGCATCGACCCCGGTGAAGCAATTGGTAGTGACAATATCGGCGGCACTGCCTTCGACGATCATTCGCCTGAAACCGTCCTGCGTATGAGCCTCGCTCGAGGCCAAAAAGGGCGAGCCGACATAGGCGAGATCCGCGCCTAGCACTTCGGCTGCCAGGACCGAGCGGCCGGTGGCAATGCAGCCCGCAAGCAGCAGCAGTCCGTCCCACCACTCCCGGATTTCCTGCATCAGCGCGAAGGGCGAAAGGTCGCCGGTATGCCCGCCCGCCCCCGCTCCGACGGCGATGATCCCGTCGACGCCCAGTTCGGCGCATTTCTGCGCGTGGCGATGCTTGATCACGTCCTGGAACACCAGGCTGCCGTTGTCTTGCAACTGCCTGACCAGATTGCCGTTGGCCGCGAGAGCCAGCACGACAATCGGCACCTTGTGTTTCAGCACAATTTCAAGGTCGGCCCCGAGCCGCGAGTTGCTGGCATGGGCTACCAGGTTGATCGCATAGGGCACGTCGCCGACGCTGGCGGCGATCCGCGCAATGTCTTCATCGAGCGCAGCGGTCGAGCGCGGATTCAGGGCAGGCATCGAGCCGATGATCCCGGCCTGGCACTGCGCGATGACCAGTTCGGCGGTCGAGGCGATGAACATCGGACCGGCCATGACCGGAATGCGCAAGCGGGAACGCAGGCGT
>JANONQ010000406.1:0-5457 GCA_031420935.1 Novosphingobium sp.
AGCCGGGAGCGCTGGGCCAATAGCTGTTCGACCGTCAGACTGGAATAGGTAGCGTCCGCCCCGGTCACCCGATCATCGAGCCGCATCATCACTTGGCCGCGCTGGACAGAATCGCCATTGGCTACATGAATCTCGGCAACCACCCCGCCAAACGGGTGAGCGATGCGTTTGACCCGGGACTCGGCACCGACAGTGCCGGCACCAAGCACCGCGCCGCCGATCGGCACGAATATCGCCAGCAGCAGCAAGACCATCAGCATACCGCTGCCAATGATCAGCGCGCGGCGCAAATCGAACGGGCTCGTCGTTTGCTGGGCTTGATCTTTCCACAGTGCCGGAAGGCTTGCGGCTGTGCCAAAAGAAACAGGGCGATTCATTGGGCGGTAGTCTCCAGCTTGGATGCGGCCTCCGCAGGCGAAGTCTCACCATCTTTCGCCAAACGCTTGAGCACGGCATCACGCTCCCCGAAATCGGCCAGCCTGCCCGAATTTAGCACAGCGACATGGGTGATCGGGCCAAGCGTGGCCGGCCGGTGCGTCACCATAACGACGATTCCGCCCCGCTCACGCACGCCTAGGATCGCCTTGCTCAGTGCCGCATCGCCCGAGGAATCGAGGTTGGAATTGGGCTCATCGAGTACCACCAGGAACGGATCGCCATAGAGAGCCCGGGCAAGGCCGAGGCGCTGGCGCTGGCCGGCGGAGAGCTCATTGCCGCCGCCGGTGACATAGGTCTCATAGCCATCGGGAAACGCCAGGATCGTCTCGTGCAGGCCCGCAGCGCGGGCGGCGGCCATAATGGTTTCGGAGGTTGCTTCGGGATCGAAACGGGCGATGTTCTCAGCCAGCGTGCCTTCCATCAGCTCGATCGACTGGGGCACATAGCCCACGGAACTGCCGAGCATCTCAGTCCCCCATTGGTCATGGGTGGCGCCGTCGATGCGAATCTCGCCGCGCGCGGGACGCCAGATGCCAAGCAGCGTCTTGGCCAGCGAGCTCTTGCCGGCGGCGCTTGGCCCAATCACGGCGATGGCCTGGCCGGGCTGGATGGTCAGGCTGACGCCGGTCAGGACAAACTTCTGCGAACCGGGCGGCGCGACCCAGATGTCCCTTACCGATACTTCGCCGTTCGGCGCAGCCAGCGCCACCTGCCGCTCCTTCGGAGGGCTGTCGGAAAGGACCGCCATCACGATGCGCGACCAGCCTTCGCGAGCCGCGGACAGGCCCCGCCAGTTGGCCAGCGCCTGATCAACCGGCGCCAGTGCGCGGCCGGCAAGGATCGCGGAGGCAATGATGATCCCGCCGCTCGCCTTATTATCGATCACGAGCAGCGCACCGACGGTCAGGATCAACGATTGCAGAAACACCCGGAAGATGCGTCCGGCCCCCCCAAGCCGCGAAATCGTGCGGGAAAGATAGGATTGCGCCTCCAGATATTCGACGTCGCAATCGGCACTGCGGGCGAGCAAGCGGCGCTGCATGCCCATAGCCATCGCGCTCTCGGCAAATCGCAGTTCAGCCTGGGTTGCGGCATGGCGCCGGCCGGTAAGAGCAATCAGCTTGTGCGTGCCCTCGGCGCTGCGGCGGCTGGTCGACCAGGCGATCGCGCCGAGCACCAGCGTGCCGAACAGGGCCGCTAAGCCAAGCCACCAGTGCAGAGCAAACAGGATGATCAGGAACAGGATGACCCATGGCAGATCGATGATCGCCACCGGACCCATGCCGGCCAGAAATGCGTGGATTTGATCGAGATCGCGGGTTAGCTGCAGCGAATCCTGCCGGCCCTTGAGCGTCCGGGTGGTCGCAGCGAAATGCACCGGCTCAAACAGGTCGCGGTGGATGCCATTGGCGATTGTGAGGAGCGCCTCACTGCGCACGACCTCGAATGCGCCCTGGAAAATATACAGCAGGGAGAGCATCGCGAAAAGGCCGACAAGCGTGGGTACGCTGCCGCTCGGCAACACCGAATCATACACCAGCAACATGTAGATCGAACCGGCAAGAACCATCAGGTTCAGCAAAATGCTGGTTATGATTATGATCCGCAGGCTGCGCCGGTACCGCTCAGCGAAGCGCCGTATCATCTCACGTTCCAACGCGCGCCTCCTGTTGCGAAGCGGTGAAGCGGAGCCAGGTCGTTATTCTGGAACATAGCCCGCATCGCCTAGCATTCCGATCATGGTCAGCCAATCGAAAGCGTGGCCCCATTTAGGTCTGGCACTCAACAATGTAAGGCCGGCGCTGCGAAAGCCAATAAAAAATGGGTGCCGGCTGTGCTGACTCGTCTCAGTCCAAGACGCCTGGTGGTGTGACATTCTAGCAGGTGCCTCGACCAGAGAGCCGCTGACTGACTTTAGGGCACGGCTATTCGGCTCAGACCGCCAAAAAATCGTGGCCATACAACATTGAAAGAGGATTGGGGCATTCGACGGTGTTTGATGGCGGCGGCGCCAGGGCCGTGTGATGGCCTTTCGGAGGGCTTGCCGTCGGTGCGTCAGCCTGCTGCCACCGCGAACCGTTATAGGATAACCCTCTGACAGATATATGAATTATTGGTATTCTCCGTATTTGGTACTATTTGGCTTACAATCCACTATTCAGTTCGAAGATCGATTTGATCCGAGCCGGGCAGGTCCGTGAATGCGAGGCGCTACGAAAGCGACCTATATAGGTACGGCGATGCGCTGGATCGGGCGGTGCCGCCTGCCGATTACCAATGGTTAGCGCCGCGCCTTTGCAGATGTCTAAAACGCGGCCATATTGGGAGTGCATCGGTTGAACCCTGGAGACAGCAATGATCGGCGTTACACGGTTAACCGACAGCACCCCCTTGGGAATAGTAACCAAGACCTGGTGGCGCTGCGATGCGCTCGGCGCCCACAAACGCGGCGGCCGTCATGAATTGAGCCGGATGTGACAACCGGACTTCACGCACGTCTTGCCCGCAGCTTCCGTGCGTTCGCCGGGAAGGTCCTGATCGAGGAAGCAGGCCGCAGCTGGACCTACGGCGAAATCGAGCGGGATGCCGCCCGGCTGGCGGCGCGTCTCCGGACTTTAGGGGTTTCACCGGGAGAGCGGGTGCTGGTGCAGACCGGCAAGTCGGTCGAGGCGCTGATCCTCTACTTCGCCTGCATTCGCACCGGAGCGGCCTACCTGCCGCTCAACGTCGATTATACCGAAGCGGAGCTCGACTATTTCGTCGGCGACGCCCGCCCCGTGCTGGCGGTGTGCGAGGAGCAAAGCGCCGGGCTGTTCGCTCGGATTGGCAAGAGCATTGTTACGGTCCGCACCCTCGGCCAGCTGTTCGCTGGGCTGGGCGATGCGCAAGCCGCGCCGGCGGTGCGCCAGGCGGACGACGTCGCCGCGATCCTCTACACCTCGGGCACCACCGGCAAGCCCAAGGGAGCGATGCTGACGGGTGCCAATCTCGTGTCGAACGCCGAGGTGCTTGTCGATTTCTGGCGCTTCACGCCCGATGACCGGCTGATCCACGCGCTGCCAATCTTCCACGTCCACGGGCTGTTCGTCGCGGTGCACTGCGCGGTATTTTCCGGCGCGACGATGGTCTTCCTGCCCAAGTTCGACAGCGCCGTGGTGGTCCGCGAAATGGCAAATGCCAGCGTGCTGATGGGCGTGCCGACGTTCTACAGCCGCCTGCTCGCCGAGCCCGGCTTCACCCGCGAGGCGGCGGCAGGCATGCGGCTGTTCATTTCCGGCTCGGCGCCACTCTCCGCCGACGTCCACCGCGCCTTCGAGGAGCGCTGCGGCCACCGGGTGCTCGAACGCTACGGCATGACCGAGACCGGCATGCTCACCTCCAACCCCTATGAGGGCACGCGCCGCGCCGGCTTCGTCGGCCCGCCGCTGCCAGGCGTCGAGCTGCGCATCGCCGAGTTCGAGACCGGCCGCGTGCTACAGCAGGGCGAGGTCGGCATCATCGAGGTGAGGGGGCCGAACATCTTCGAGGGCTATTGGCAAATGCCGGAGAAAACGGCTGCGGAATTTCGGCCCGATGGGTATTTCATCACCGGCGACATGGGCTTTATCGATACGGACGGTTCGGTCCAGCTGGTCGGGCGCGAGAAGGATCTGATCATTTCGGGCGGGCTCAACGTCTATCCAGCAGAGGTCGAGGCGGTGCTCGACGACCGGCCCGATGTCGCCGAATCCGCAGTGATCGGCGTGCCGCATCCAGATTTCGGCGAGGCGGTGGTTGCCGTCATCCAGCCGGTGGGGACGTTCGACAAGGAGGCCATGCGCGTTGCGCTGCGCCAGCAACTGGCCGCGTTCAAACTTCCCAAGGAGATCATCGCGCTCGATGAGCTGCCCCGCAACACGATGGGCAAGATCCAGAAAAAGCTGCTGCGAGAGCGGTACAAGGGGTTATTCGGGGTAGATTGAATTACCGGAGCGACAAACTCGCCCGAGCAATCCGGTCTCTCTCCTCGCCAGCGGGTGGGGCGTTAAGCGTTGCCCTTGCCATACCGCGCCTGCAGCATGCGCCAGCTCGCCCGCAGCCCTAGCGCATCGCCGCCCTTGGGCCTTCCTGGCTTGGCCGCAGGCCGCCAGGCAAACGTATCGAAATGCGCCCAGTCGGCCCCTTCAGGCACGAATTTGTCAAGGAACAGCGCGGCGACCGTGGCTCCGGCAAAGCCGTTGGTGTGGCTGTTGTTGATGTCGGCGATGTCGGATTTAAGATATTCGCGGTAGCCCTCCCACAGCGGCAGGCGCCAGCAGGGATCGTCGGCTGCGGTGCCGGCGGCGAGGAGGGCCTCGGCGGTTTCATCCTTGCGGGCGAACAGGGCGGGCAGGTCAGGGCCGACGGCGGCGCGGGCTGCGCCGGTAAGGGTTGCGAAGTCGATGATGAGCTCCGGCTTGTCCTCGCCGGCGCGGGCCAGCGCATCGCCCAGGATCAGCCGGCCCTCCGCATCGGTATTGCCTATCTCGACGCTGATCCCGGCGCGCGAGCGCAGCACGTCGCCGGGCCGGAAAGCGTTGCCGGCCACCGCATTTTCGACCGCTGGCACCAGCAGATGCAGGCGCAGCTTCAGTCCGCTTGCCATGATCAACTGCGCCAGAGCCAATGCATGCGCGGCGCCGCCCATGTCCTTTTTCATCAGCAGCATGCCCGAGGAGGGCTTGATGTCGAGACCGCCCGAATCGAAACACACACCCTTGCCGACAATGGCAACGCGCCGATGCGCCGGATCGCCCCATTCCAGCTCGATCATCCGGGGCGCATGCGAGCGGGCGGCGGCGCGGCCGACCATGTGGACCATCGGGAACTCCCGCTCCAGTGCCTCGCCGCGGGTAACGCGCAGATCGGCTTTATACGCCTTCGCCAAACGCTCCGCAGCCGCTTCCAGCTCCGCCGGACCCATGCCGTGGTTGGCGGACCGAGTCTGAGGCACGCACGCCCAACGCAGTCGGGAGATGTGGCGCGCGAAGGAGGAGCTGC
>JANONQ010000407.1:0-7839 GCA_031420935.1 Novosphingobium sp.
GCCATCGCCCGCAGCGGCGCGGGCCATATCGGCGTGTCCCCGCGCCTGGCGGGCTTCGACAGCCCGTTCGATTATGCCGCGCAGGCCCAAGTGCTGATCGTCACCGACGTTGCCAAAGGCGACATTCCAGCGCTGGCGGCGGCCTATGCCCGGCTGATCGAGGCCTCAGGCGGCGGCGCGCTGGGGCTGTTCACCGCGATCCGGCGGCTGCGCGCGGTACATGGCCGAATTGCCGACCGGCTTGCCCGCGCCGGCCTGCCGCTCTACGCCCAGCATGTCGATCCGATCGACACTGGCACGCTGGTGGATATTTTCCGCGACGATCCGCGCGCCTCGCTGCTTGGCACCGATGCCTTGCGCGACGGAGTCGATGTGCCCGGCCATTCGCTGCGGCTGGTGGTAATGGAGCAGGTGCCCTGGCCCAAGCCGTCGATCCTCCACCGCGCCCGGCGGCTGGCCGCCCTTCGACAAGCTCAGGATGATCGGAGCGCGGGGCCAGCGTTCGACGACCGCATCATCCGGGCAAGGCTGGCTCAGGCGTTCGGGCGGCTGATTCGCGGGCGCGAGGACCGGGGCCACTTCGTCGTGCTCTCGCCCGCGTTCCCCTCGCGCTTGCTCGGCGCTTTCCCGGCTGGGACGCCTGTCATGCGTTTGACGCTTGAGGAAGCTTTACATCGCGTCGCGGCGGGTGTTTCTGAAGCGCCTGTCTCCACCAACGAACCTATCGGCTGACCATCCCGCAATGAAACTTCTCGGCCTCTACCGCCACGCCAAGTCCGACTGGAGCGACGCCCATGCGCGCGATTTCGACCGTCCGCTGAACACACGCGGCCGGCGCGGCGCGGCTACGATGGGGCGTCATATCCGAGATCACGGCATTGCCTGGAGCCGGATCATCGCGTCGCCGGCTGTGCGCTGCGCTGAAACTATCGAGATCGGCCATCAGGCGGTCGGCTCGGCCTATAGCGTGGCCTGGGACCGGCGCATATACCTCGCCAGCTCGGCGACGCTGCTTGACCTGCTGCGTGAGCTGGAGGACGAACCTGCCTCACTGCTCATGGTTGGCCACAATCCCGGACTGGAGGATCTGATCTTCGATCTGGTGCCCGACGAACCTGGCAATTCCCTGCGGCACATCGTCGAGCAGAAGTTTCCGACTGCCGCCTATGCGGTGCTGGAACTCGATATCGATGCATGGGCAAATGCCGCGCCGGGCTGCGGCAGGCTAATCCACCTCATCCGGCCACGCGATCTGGATGCCTATCTTGGGCCTGAACGCGAGGCCTGATCAGGCGGTGGCGACAAGAACCACCGCCAGGTCATCGCGAATTTGATGCAATTGCGCAAGCTGCGATGGCCGCGCCTGAGCGGGGGCCTCGAACGCTGCTGCGGCGGGCATTTCGGCCGGGGGCACTGCCTTGGCCGTACCGCCTTCGATCGCCAGCCGCGCACCGCGCAGCGTGTAGCCTTCCTGGTGTACCAACCGGTCGATTGAAGCGACCAACTGCACATCTTCGGGCCGATAGTAGCGCCGCCCGCCGCTGCGCTTCAGCGGCCGAAGCATCGGGAACTGTTCTTCCCAATACCGCAGCACATGCTGGCGAATATCCAGCGCCGCGGAAACTTCGCCGATCGTGCGCATGGCGTCCGGTGCCTTGCCGTCGTGAAATTCGATGGCGAGAAGCGGTGTCGTCATTTCCCGCAGATGCGTTCTTTGAGCATCTGGCTGGCGCGGAAGGTAAGCACGCGGCGCGGAGTTATTGGCACTTCGATCCCGGTTTTCGGATTGCGCCCGATACGCAGCGCCTTGTCGCGAAGCAGGAATGTGCCGAAGCCGGAAATCTTCAAATTCTGACCTTTCGCCAACGCATCGCTCATGTGGCGAAGAATTGACTCGACCATTCCCAGCGATTCGGAACGCGATAGGCCCAGCTTGCGATTGATGGCTTCGGCGATTTCCGCACGTGTCAGCGTATCTATTGAGCGCATTGGCTCATCCCCCCGATTGGCGCGACCCCTAGGTAGCGGTCGCTACAATAAGGCGAATGTGTTCAAACGCAATGGCTTGGCTGGCGATCTGTCGATTTTGCGACAATGCTTAATATCGCAGTAGGCTGGGCTCAATACCGCAGCAGGCTGGCACCCCAGGTGAAGCCTCCGCCCATCGCCTCCAGCATGACCAAGTCGCCAGGTTTGATGCGGCCATCGCGAATCGCCACATCAAGCGCGAGCGGGACCGAGGCGGCGGAAGTGTTGGCGTGCTGGTCGACCGTCATGATCACTTTTTCGCGCGGGAGGCCGAGTTTCCGGGCAGTCGCATCAAGGATGCGGGCGTTGGCCTGGTGCGGTACGACCCAGTCGATATCGGCAATGGTCAGGCCGACATCGGCCAGCACTTCGCCCAGAACCTCGGCAAGATTGGTGACCGCGTGGCGGAATACCTCCTTGCCCTTCATCCGCAGCTTGCCGACCGTGCCGGTGGTCGAAGGCCCGCCATCGACATAGAGCAGCTGGTTGTGCGCCCCGTCGGCATGCAGCCTGGTGGCAAGGATGCCGCGCGGCTCGGCGCTGCCGTCGTCCTCGCGCGCTTCCAGCACCACGGCCCCGGCACCGTCGCCGAACAGCACGCAGGTGGTGCGGTCCTCCCAGTCGACAATGCGGCTGAAGGTTTCCGAGCCGATAACCAGCGCGCGGGTCGCCATGCCGGAGCGCAGCATCGAATCGGCCACGCCGAGCGCATAGAGAAAGCCCGAGCACACCGCCGCGACATCGAAGGCGATGCCGCCATTGCAGCCCAGCGCATCCTGAACGATCGTCGCACTGGCGGGAAAGGTCTGGTCGGGGGTGGCGGTCGCCAGCACGATCAGTTCGATCGAACGCGGCTCGATTCCGGCCATGTCCAGTGCTTGCCGGGCCGCCGCTATCGCCAGCGTCGCGGTGGTTTCATCGGGCGCGGCGATATGGCGATTGCGAATGCCAGTACGCGCGACAATCCATTCGTCGCTGGTTTCGACCTGCTTTGCCAGCTCGACATTGCCGAGCACCCGGCGCGGCAGGGCGGATCCGGTGCCTAGAAGAACCGAGCGGCGCATTATTGTACGCCAGTCACTGCAGGTGGGCCGACCGCGCGGCTCATGTGCTGGCTGTCTTTACCCACGCGCGCGAGGTCCGCGGTGATCCGCTCGGTCAAGTCTTCCTCCAGCAGCCGCGCGGTCACATGCACGGCATTAGCCACCCCGAGCGCACTGGCGCTGCCGTGGCTCTTCACGACAATGCCGCCGAGGCCGAGAAACACTGCGCCGTTATGGTTGTTGGGGTCAAGATGGTGCTTGAGAATCTCGGTTGCCGGACGCGAAATCAGAAAGCCGAACTTGGACCGCAGCGAACTGGAAAAGCTTCGCCGCAACAGATCCGCGACAAAACGCGCGGTGCCTTCGACCGCCTTGAGCGCGATATTCCCGGAAAACCCGTCCGATACGACGACATCGATATCGCCCCGACACAGCTTGTCGGCCTCGGTAAATCCGTCGAACGACAGGGCCAGGGTGCCAGCGGCATCCTTTAGCTGGGCAGCCGCATCGCGCAGCGTGTCGGTACCCTTCATTTCCTCGGTGCCGATGTTGAGCAGCCGCACGCGCGGGGCTGCGCGGCCGGTGACGATGCGCGAATAGGCGGCGCCCATGATCGCGAACTGCACGAGATTGCGCGAATCGCATTCGGTATTGGCGCCGAGGTCGAGCATGACGACGTCATTGTCGCCCAGTGTCGGCAGCAGCGCGGCCAGCGCCGGCCGGTCGATCCCGGGCATGGTCCGCAGCGCCAGCTTGGCCATCGCCATCAGCGCGCCGGTATTGCCACCGCTGACGGCAGCGCCCGCGTCGCCCGCTTTGACCGCGTTGATCGCCAGGCCCATCGATGTCGTCTTGGCGCGGCGCAGCGCCTGGCTGGGCCTTTCCTCGCCGCTGATGACATCGTCGCAATGGAGAATTTCCGAGGCGCCGCGCAGGTTGGGATGGTGGCGCAGCGCGTCCTTGATCCGGATCTCGTCGCCGACCAGCAGGAATTTGAAGCGGTCATGCCGGCGGCGGGCGAGCGCCGCGCCTTCGATCATGACGCGCACGCCCTCGTCGCCGCCCATCGCATCGATCGCGATACGCGGCAGGCTCATGCGCGTAATTCCTTTGTTATCGCAGGCTTAGAGCCCGACCGCAATAATCTCGCGGCCGTTATAGTGGCCGCAGGCGTTGCAGAGGTTGTGAGGGCGCTTCAATTCACCGCAATTCGAGCATTCATGGAACGCTTCGACCTTGAGCGCATCATGGCTGCGGCGCATGCCCCGGCGTGACGGGGAGGTTTTTCTTTTGGGGACAGCCATGTCGGCACCTGTTCCTGAATATTCGCGAAGGCAATCTGGAAAGCCGCCTAGACCAAGCCTCTACAGCGCACAAGCCTGAGCAGACAGGCCATCGCGCCGCGGCCCACCGGCAGCAGCGAAGGCGCGCCTATAGCGCAATTGGCGGCGGTTGCAACCCACCGGAAATTAGCCGAATAGGCCGGCAGAATGGGGGAGACGATCATGCTGTTACCGACAACACTGTGCTTTGCTGCGGCTGCGGCGCTGGTGAACTTCTGGCTGGGGATGCGGATCGGCAAGCTGCGTCATACCGCAAAGGTTTCGGTGGGAGACGGCGGCAATGAGCCGCTGCTGCGCGGGATGCGGGCGCAGGCCAATTTCATCGAACAGACGCCGCTGACCCTGGTGCTGGTCGCCGCAGTCGAACTGGCCGGCAAGGGCGGCGCCTGGCTGGCGCCCGCAGCCGCCATTTTCATCATCGGACGCATCGCTCACGCCATTGGCATGGACGGCAGTTTCAATGCCGGACGCAGCATCGGCATGCTGACGGCGATAGGATTCCAGCTGGTGCTGGTGGTGGTCGCGGTGCTTGCGGTGCTGGGCAGGATCTAGCGAAACCGCATATCCGCGACAAACGGGTTGGTCTGCCGCTCCTGGCCGAAGGTGCTGGTTGGCCCGTGACCAGGCACGAAGGTTACATCGTCGCCCAGCGGCCATAGCTTCATCGTGATCGAATCGAGCAGCTGCTGATGATTGCCCTGCGGCAGGTCGGTGCGGCCGATCGAGCCGGCGAACAGCACATCGCCTACAAGCGCGAACTGTGACGGCGCGTGGTGGAACACGACATGGCCCGGCGTGTGCCCGGGGCAATGAACGACATCGAGCGTCAACTCGCCAACCGTCACCGTATCCCCCTCGCTCAGCCAGCGGTCAGGCTCGAAGCTTTCGCCTTCCAGCCCGAAGCGCATCGCCGAATCGTCGAGGCCTTCGATCCAGAAGCGGTCAGCCTCATGCGGCCCCTCGATCAGCACGCCCATTTGTTTGGCCAGCACCCCGGCCTGACCGCAATGGTCCATGTGGCCGTGGGTGAGCAGGATTTTCTCGAGCGTAACCCCGGTTTTCTCCAGCGCCAGCTTAAGCTTATCGAGATCGCCGCCCGGATCGACCAGCGCGCCGCGCATGGTTTTGGTGCACCAGATAAGCGAGCAGTTCTGCTCGAAGGCGGTAACGGGCACGATGCCGACACGCATCGGCGGTTCCTGGGGCGGCTGGGAGGTTTCGGTCATGCGGCGGGAGATGGCGGTGGAAGCGCCCAATTGCAATCCGAGAAACGCCCCTCCTGCGAGCGGGAGGGCAAGCCCTATAATCGTCCGCTCTTCCACACCACCCGGCCAATCAGCTGCACCTCACCCGCCAGCAGTTCCAGCGCCCGGTAGGCGGGATTGTCGCTGAGCAACGCGATGGTGCCGGGCCGGCCGGTGTCCAGCCGCTTGACCAGCACCGCGTCTTCCACCCGCACCACATGAATTCCGTCGCGCACCGGGCGCGGGCTGCGGTCGACCAGGATCTCGTCGCCGTCGCGCAGGGTCGGCTCCATCGAATCGCCGGCAACCGCAATCGCCGACAGCATGGCCGGGTCGAGCCCCTGCCCCCGCAGCCAGCGCGCGGCAAAGCGGAAGGCACCGATCGGCTGTTCCTCTCCGGCCAGCGCGCCCGGCCCGGCCGATGCGCCCAGCGCCAGCCGGGGGACATCGACCCATTCGCCACGCGCGGGTTTTGGCCCGGCGGCGCGGGAAATATCCTCCGGCGCACCGAGCTCCGACTCGGCCACAGCAAAGAAGCTCGCCAGTGTGCGACGGTCGTTCTCTTCGAGTTTGCGGGGGCTGCCCTTCCGCACAAACTGCTGCAAATAGCTAGTATTCCTGCCGATTAGCGCGGACAGCTGCGAAAGGCTGACGCCGCGCTGTTCGGTAAGTTCGAGCAAACGCTCGCGTGGGTCGGGAATTTCCATGAAATCCTGCTACACGAAAGATTTTTCCTAGACAAGTTGGATTTGAAGCGGAACACAGCGCGAACCGGGAAAGTCGATTCGTCAGTAATTAAGGGGTTCGCAAATGCTAATACGTCAGATCGAGAAATTTCTGCGCGAGACGGGAATGGCCTGGACCAAGTTCGGCCGGCTCGCCGCGCACGACCCGCGCTTTGTCGAGGATTTGCGCAATGGCCGCACGCCCCGCCCCGAAACCCAGGAAAGAATAGAACATTTCATGAACACTTTTGGGGAGGGCACCAATGCTTGTTGATCTGAACCGCGACCGCGCGATGATCGAGATGTCGCACGGCGTGCGGGTGCGCCGGCCTTGGCTGCAATTGCTGAGCGCGGTCATGCGGCTCGCCGGGGGGCATGCGGAACTGCTGCGTCACAGCGAGCGCCCTTGGGCCAGCGTCACTTTTTCCGGCACCCGCCACGCCATTGCATTGTCCTTCGCGGGTGCTGACGCGGTGGAGGCGGGTGAGGCATTCATTGCCGGGCTGGGCGAGCATGAATTCGCCATTGCCCGTCAGGTGGTGATCGAAGCCACGGTGTCGTCAGTCGAACACGTGACCCTGCCGCAGCCAAAACTGACGGTGGAAGCGGAGCTGCTGCTGCTGGAGGATAGTTAGCCGCTCACCAATCCGCCGAACAATTTCGCCCTTAGGCGCCTGCATCGCCGATTAGTTGGACCTGGAACTGCTATGCACGATGGGCCGGGGTAACCCGGCTACACCAGCCCCGCGTGCACCAGCGCCTCATCCACCGCTATGCGCGCCGCGTCGTTGCACGCCACCAGTGGCAGCCGCAAATCTTCGCCGATCCAGTGGTGCACCCGTGACAGCGCATATTTGCACGGGCCGGGCGAGGCGTCTTCGAACATCGCGTAGTGCAGCGGGTAAAGCTTGTCGTTAAGCTCGCGCGCCCGCGCTAGATCGCCCGCGATGCAGGCGGCTTGGAACTCGGCGCAGAGTTTCGGCGCGACATTGGCGGTCACCGAAATGCAGCCCACCCCGCCGGCGGCGCTGTGCGGCAGCGCCAGCTCGTCGTCGCCAGACAGCTGGCAGAAGGTGCCCTTGATACCCATGCGGTGGTCGGTCACGCGGGAAAGATCGCCGCTGGCATCCTTGATCCCGACGATCCTGCCGGGAAACCGGTTGGCCAGCTCGCACACGGTTTCTGGCTTGAGGTCGGTCACCGTGCGGCCCGGCACGTTGTAGAGCACGATTGGCAGTTCGATATGCTCGGCGAGGTAAGAGAAATGCGCGATCAGCCCGGCCTGGCTCGGCCGGTTGTAATAGGGCGCGACGCACAGCGCCGCCGCCGCGCCGGACTTCTTCGAAAAATTCATGTGCAGCAATGCATTCTGGGTATCATAGCTACCGCAGCCGGCGATGATCGGCACCCGCCCCGCCGCCTGCTCGATACACACCTCGATAACGCGGTGATGCTC
>JANONQ010000408.1:0-2437 GCA_031420935.1 Novosphingobium sp.
CGAGCATCACCGCCGCGCCGGGGATCACGAACAGCATCCCCGCCGCCAGCCCGCCGCGCACCCCGTGCAGCCGCCAGCCGATCCACGTCGCCAGCTGCTGCGCCTCGGGTCCGGGGAGCAAGTGGCACAAGTTGAGCGCGCGCAGGAATGCGCCCTCCTCGACCCACCCGCGCTCGTCGACGATCTCGCGGTGCATCAGCGCGATCTGCCCGGCGGGCCCGCCGAAGCTGAGGAACCCGACCCGGGTGAACACGCGGAGGAGGGCGGGGAAGGTGACCGCGGCAGACGAAGGGGTGGGGTGATTCGAACTCATGCGCGCTCCCGCGAACGGCGCAAAAGCCGCCCGTTGCCAAGACCGCGACACTTGGGCGGGAACGCCTGGACGGGAGGTCGCACGATCCCGTAGCAGCGTGGCTATCACGGCGGAGCGCGATCCGCCAAACAAGCAAAGCGGGATGAACGGCAAGTCCGGCTTCGCTTCGCTTGCGGCTTCAGCCCCGCAACCCCGTGCACGACGCTTCGGACCGCAAGACACCTGAGCGAAGCGAGCACGGCGCGGTGACGTAGGAAAATCGGAATGCCCTGTTGATATCTATACGCCAATGGCGCATTGCTCGCCGCAATGACTGCCATGATCGCTGTCGTGGAAACTGGCGCTTATCTGGCGAAGGCTTCGCGCATCATGGCGGATGCCGAACGCGCGCATGTGGTCGATGTTGTCGCCGCACGACCCGACGCAGGCGTGATCCTGGGCGGTTCAAAAGGACTTCGCAAGCTGCGCATCCCGTTGGCCGGGCGCGGCAAGAGCGGCGGCGGGCGGATCATCTACTGGTACCATTCGCGTGGGTTTCCGGCGGTGCTGCTGTGGGTGTTCGCCAAGAACGAGGCCGACAATCTGACCGCCGCCCAGCTCAAACGGCTGGTCGGCGAAGCGGATTGGCTGATCGAAGACTTTGGAGGCAAGCGATGAAAGACGAAGATTTTGACGGCCTGATGGCCAGTATCGCCGAAGCGCGCGCCTTTGCGCGGGGCGAGGCCGTTGCCGGCCTGCGCGTGCATCGCATCCCGGCAATCGACATTGCCGCCATCCGCAAGCAAGCCGGTGCGACGCAAGACCTCTTCGCCCGCCAGATCGGCGTTTCGATCGCCACCTTGCGCAATTGGGAACAGGGCCGCCGCCAGCCCGAAGGACCCGCCCGAGTGTTGCTGGCCATGCTGGCGCGCGATCCGGGGATTGTGGCGCGGACGCTGAGCGAAGCGGCTTGATCGTGGCGTGATCGAAGGCTGGCGGAAAAGCGGGCCGGGCTGGCAAAGCCGGATGAACGCGGCGCTGCGGGAGGCGTTGGGGGATGGGTGAGCCTCATCCACCCCTACCCTTCAGGGGAGGGGCAGCGAGACCTGGCAGCTTGCTGGCTAGTCGCAGCGGGGCGGGGGTTCTCCCCAAGCGCGGCGCGCGACGGACAGGCCCCACCCCAACCCCTCCCCTGAAGGGGAGGGGCATAAGAAGGAGTCAAGCTAGTGGCCGTCCGCCAAGAGCTCCGCTGACGGATATTCCGATAGCTTTGGCTTCTTTTCCGAGCAAATCACGCATCTCACGACACATCTTTGATCTGCCTGCACATTGAACCAGAATATAACTAAAGCCCGCCGTCAAGGGGTCATTCTCAAAATCAGCTCTGAGTGCCTTGACGTCCTCTATGTCCTGCTTATCAAAAGCGTCGATTGCTACTTGGCATTCCGGAAAGTACAGACCTACAATCGACCTTACTTTTCCGAGATTGATCGCATCAAATCTTTCCTGCGGTGCGGCTTTAGCATTGATTGCGGTTAACGCTTTTACCGCTGATACATTGCTCAGGTCTTGGATATTATCCAGCTCGGCATACAATTCCTCAACCTTGATCCGAATCGATACTGCATCGTCTTTACTATGCGCTTTGCTTAGTGCCTTTAGGTTGAATTGACCCGCAATGACGCTGCCAGCCAATCCCGCACTTGCTGAGATTGCGGCAATCAAAACCGTGGCACAGTCAGCCATTTCAATCCCCCCCCACCCGCTCCACATCCGCCCCCAGCAGCGCGAGCTTCTCCTCCAGCCGCTCGTACCCCCGGTCGAGATGATACAACCGATGCACCTGGGTCTCGCCTTCCGCGGCCAGCCCGGCGATCACCAGGCTCATCGAGGCGCGCAAATCGGTCGCCATGACTTCGGCGCCGTGCATCCGCGCCACCCCGTGGACGATCGCGGTGCGTCCCGAGGTTTCGATCTGCGCGCCCATCCGGTTGAGCTCGGGGACGTGCATGTAGCGGTTCTCGAAGATCGTCTCGTTGAGCACGCTGGTCCCCTCGGCGCGGCACAGCAGCGCCATCAATTGCGCCTGCATGTCGGTGGCGAAGCCGGGATAGGGCGCGGTCGAAAGGTTGACCGCCCTGAGCG
>JANONQ010000409.1:0-8495 GCA_031420935.1 Novosphingobium sp.
AGCAACGATTCGTAATGCAATAATGCGGCTAAACATGGTATTTGACAAGCAGGTTCACGTTTAGCCAGGGATTATCAGTAATTCTTTGCGCGAGGCCATAGGATGAGCAGGAAGGACAATCGATATGGCGATCGACAATGACATGTTAGGGAAGCTGCTGGCTGCTACGAACCACAAGAATACTTCGCGCGGACGGCCACGCCGCCCCGGCCTGGGCGTCAGCGGCGCAATCCGGTCCCATTCATCATCGGTCAAATCACACGGATAACGCTTCGTCTTGCGCGCACTGACAACACGCCCGGCTTTCTTCGGTCCACATCCGACCCTGCACCATACTTCAGAGCCAAGCGGAATCCTCCAAATCTGATTTTCCAAACAGCCTCTCAGGGAAACGGGTCTTTTTTGCAGATGGAGCCACGTTGCGACAAGCCGGACTTACGTTTGGTTGCCTCAACGCCACTTCCGCTTTGTCCGACAAAGCCGATGGCACTTCGGATTTAGGAGGGGCGAAAACAGCGGTTATTGGGGAAGCGTTGGGGAAATAGCCTATCCCACGCAGTACCATTGAATTTATGGTGACACCTACGGGAATCGAACCCGTGTTTCAGCCGTGAGAGGGCGGAAATCCACACATTCCCGGACATTCATGGATGGAACAAAGAAAAAACAGGCGCAGTTTTGTGTGCATGGTTGTGTAGGGGCGTGCTGGACTGTATATTACCGATACGTTACCGAAGGTTCACCATGGCCCGCACAGTCAGAGACCACCGCCTTGAAACCCGCGCTGCCCGGTCAAGACTGGTGCAGCGCCCGGAGCCGTACTGGCTGCTGCTGAACGAAGGATTCCATCTCGGCTATTACCGAGGGAAGTCGGTAACGAAGTGGGTCGCGCGCCACCGTCCGCCTGGAAGGGCAGGGGGATACAACAAGAGCACGCTGGGCGAAGCGGACGATGGCGCGGACGCTGACGGCGTGAAGGTTCTCGACTTTCGCCAGGCTCAAGACAGGGCGCGGGAGTGGTTGCGGTTGGTAGAGGGCGGCGCTGCGGTCAAGGCATCCTACACGGTCGGCCATGCGCTCGATGATTATCTGGCGGCATTTTCTGGAAAGGATTTGGCGAATACCCGGCGCCGCGCCGAACAGTTCATCCGGCCCGTCCTTGGCGATGTGAAGCTTTCGCGGCTTACGGCGGCGCAAGTCCGCTCGTTTCTCAATGACCGGGCCAACACGCCGGCTCGGCTTCGGTCCCGCAAGAGTAATGAACAGCAGTTCCGTCCGCTCGATAGCCCCGAAGCGCGGCGCAAGCGGCGGGCCACGGCGAACCGCGATATGACGGTGCTCAAGGCGGCGCTAAACCTCGCTTATGCGAACATGCGGATTGCCACCGATCAGGCGTGGAAATCGGTTAAGCCTTTCAAGGGAGTAGATGGCGCACGGCTCCGCTACCTAACTGACGATGAGGCCCGCCGCCTCGTGAATGGAGCCGCTATCGAGTTCCGGCCGATCGTGCAGGCGAGCCTGTTGACCGGTGCCCGCTGGGGTGAGCTGCGCAACGTCACTGTTGCCGATGTCGATTTGCAGGCCGGAACAGTTCGCCTGCAAGAAACCAAGGGTAGCCAACCCCGCGATTGCTATCTTGAGAGCGAGGGGCTTTCCCTGTTCACCAGCCATACCGCCGGCAAGGCCGGCAGCGGGTGTGTTTTTCCTGGCCCGGACGGAAAGAGATGGGCGGACTCGACGCAAATTAGACGGATGATGGATGCTTGCGAAGCGGCGAAGGTCGATCCGCCGGCCAGCTTTCACGATCTGCGCCGAACCTATGGTGCGCGCCTTGCGCGTGCTGGCGTGCCGATATCGGTGATTGCGCAGGCGTTAGGCCATGCTGACGAGCGCATCACCCGCAAGCACTATGCGCACCTTTCCCCGTCCTATGTCTCGCAGACCGTGCGAGAGCATGCTTCGGGCATGGGAATTGTCGAGCCGACCAACTTGACCCGGATTTCCGGGTGACCTGAGGTAACGAAATGCGGCCGGGCGACCGGTCGCAGGGAGGGGCAAGGGTAGCTCCCTGGTGTGCGGACACTCCGCCCGCACCGCCCCTCCATCTATCAGCGGAGTAGCCTGCGGAGTGGGCGATGGCCACGAATGAAGATTTCAAAGATGCCCTATATAGAACCATACTGCACGACCGCGCATTGTTCCGCGCACTGGTTACTGCATTGGAAGCTCGACACCGGTTTGAAGCGAAAGAAAAGGAAGCCGTCTCGGGTGGTTATGCTCGAATGCTACTTACTGCGGCAATTCATGTCGTGTGGGAGCTAGTTGGGCTCGACGCCATGGCAGAAGTCTACGGTGACGACCCTCCGACCGATGCCCCGCGCGAAGATCACCTTATGGCGATGTGGTGGCGTCTTTCCTTGATCGATGATATATACACCGGCGTCTCAACCGATGCGTCTCCATCCTCGCTTTCCGCACTCAATGGGGAAATCATGTCCATTTTGAAGGGCGATAAGGCGACGCTTCTTGCTGATCGTGCCAGCGTTCAAGGCCGCCCAGTCAACGCTTGGCGATTGGCTCAAAGGCAAATGGCCGCACTGGAATGGGAGGCGTACTTCAGGGCGAAAGGGACTTCGGTTGCAGAGGCACAGAATGCGGTCGCGGCCGCCTTCAATCAGACCTGGGACACGATCCGCAAGTCGAAAAAACCGGTAATTCGGGAATTAGGCCCATCCACCTTTGATCGTGCAATTCGTGCGGCGCAACGGGGGCACGGATTCTACAGCATGGTCGGAAATTTAAGCAAAACAGACGATGAATCTTTACGGCACGATGCGCAAGCATTCAAAGACGAGCGTCGTCGAAGTCTGAGTGTCGCCGGAAAAGAATCCTGAAACTCTTCCGACATTAGCGCCAAGATTTTTGGCGGATCAGATAATAAAAACGTTGTTGTAGTATTCAGCGTCCATTGTTGTATTTGATTAGTCGCCTTTGAAAAGGAGACAATCAATGAAGACGATAGACGGAAAGTCCAAATTCCTTCCGAATGACAAGATGGCCTATTACGTCAACGACGCGGTTGATGTTGGTGCCGGCTCGCGCTCGGAAGTTTACGCAGCGCTACGCGACGGCAAGCTAAAGGCAAAAAAGCGCGGTCGTCGCACCATCATTCTCCGGGATGATCTGGCCGCATATCTTGCATCCCTGCCTGATTACCGGTCGGCGGCTTAACCCATGTTCGCGCTGGAACGGGGGCCACGACCTCCTGAAAAACGTGAGGGCCGCGCCCAGCTTACGGTGCGCGACCCCAACATTGAGCGGCTGCTGGCAGGCTTGGCTCTCGAAGGCGATGATTTAGAACGAATGCGCCATTTCGGCAAGTTCTGGTGGCGGTTGCGGAACGAGCACGACATTGCCCGCCGCCGGAGTGGCCTGTTCTCGACTGGCCGCATCGACAAGGCCGATGCTGGCCGCCTGCTTCAGCTGGCGCTCGCAGATTTGCAGAACGGGGGTGGCCTGTGAGCGCTCTTGATCCGGCTGATGCCCGCCGTCTGAAGGGCATATTATCCCGCCTCGCATCTGACCACGACGGTGAAATCCTTGCCGCCGCTGCAGCAGCAACGCGCATTCTGGACAAGGCGGGGTTGAGGTTTGCCGATCTGGCCCCGACCCCTCGGCAAGCCGTGATGCCAGTATGCGCGGCACCTGTCCGCCCCAGGGCGGAACTGCTGCGTCCGCACCAGCGCCGGGCCATGGCAATGCTAATGGCCTCGGTCCCGTGGAATGCTTGGGAGCGGGGGTTCATCGAAGACATGCGCGTTCGCTGCAGCGATCTCACCGATGGCCAGCAAGTGAAATTCGATCAGCTCTGCGCCAAGTCTTCTGCGTGGCACGCGCGGCAGGAGCAGATGTCATGACTTCACAAGCCTACCTCGGCGCGGGAACAAAGCCCGCGCTGCTCGATCTCGGCGCAATCCGCGACAATAATCCGATTGCGGACATCATTGGCGCAACGCTGCCGCTCAAGCGAGCTGGCCGTGAACTGATCGCGTGCTGTCCGTTTCACAGTGAGAAGACGCCCAGCTTCACCGTGGTTCCCGAACGGGCATTTTATCATTGCTTCGGATGCGGCGCACATGGCGATGTCATCGGCTGGATCCAGCAATTGCATAACGTCGGCTTCCTCGAAGCGATCCGGCTCCTGGGCGCGGGCGAACTTCCAAGGGTGCATTTGCCTACACCGGCACCGGCGAACGATCGGCCCGAACGCAGGGACGAAGCCATTGCCATCGCGGCCAAGGCCCTGCCGGTCTCTGGCACGGTCGGAGAGGCCTATTTGAGGTGGCGCGGTATCTCCCCGCCATATCCGGCCGATGTTCGCTTCTCGCACCTTCCCTGCGACAATCTGGGGCGGCTGCCGTGCCTGGTTGCAGTGGTGCGCGGTGTCGGCGGCGACGTAATCGGGGTGCAGCGGATTTGGCTCGCGGCTGACGGGTTGGGCAAAGCGGATGTCGCCAAGCCCAAGCGCTCGCTCGGGCAGGTCAAGGGCGGCGCGATCCGCCTTGGCGATCTCGACGGCTCGGGCGTCGTCACGGTCTGCGAAGGGCCCGAGTCAGGCCTGTCGCTGCGCGAGATGCTGCCTGGCCCGGTGTGGGTTGGTGCCGGCGCGGTTTTCCTGCCGCACATGCAGTTCCCGCCAGAAATCCGCTCGGTTGTGATCGCCGCGGACAATGACCCTCCTGGCGAGGAAGCTGCCGGCAAGGCGGCGCAGTCGTTTGCCGAGCGCGGGCTGACCGTTCGCATCATCCGCCCGGAAGCGGGCTTTGCCGACTTCAATGATGAACACAGGGGCGCATGCTGATGGCCACCAAGCCGAATTTACAAGATCGCGTGGCCGATGCGCCCCCAATCTCCAGTGAGGGACCCCTCCCGCTTTACCGGGATTTGCCGCCCGCACCGGTATTTCCAATCAAGGCGCTCGGCCCGATACTTGGCAGCGCCGCCAGCGCAATCGAGGCGGTCATTCAATGCCCGATGGAAAGTGTAGCAACTGTAGCAGGTGTAGCAGGGGTGCAGCTGGAAACTGAAAACGCAGATGGATTGGAATTTGGCCTAGAACCCCAGACTTCCGCCATTTCTACGGACGACCCGCAAAAATCGGTTTTGGCGGTTGTGCCTGCTACAGTTGCTACATCTGCTACAGATGACAGCCATGAGCGGATTGCACGGGCAAGGCTGGCCCCTTCGCTGATCCTGCGGGAATGGAAGGCCAACATCGCAGCAGCCGACCCAGGCCGTCCGCCTGAAAGCTGGCACCCCAATCGCTGGAGGCAGCTGTGTGACGATGCGGCTTGGGTGCTTGCCAGCTTCGGTGAGAAGGCCGCGCGTGATGGCTGGGGTAGTTCCGATCTATATGGTCTGTGGGTCGGCAAGCCTGGCTGGGGGGCATAAGCGATCGTTTGAAAGGATCGCGGTCGCTCGTCTTGACGGCCGACCGTGCGCACTGGCGCAGCTGGGGGGAAGTGGAGCGATATAACCGGGGTAGCTATCCCAATCTGCGCCCATTTTGGGAAGTCGGGGCACAGCGATGACCTTTGACCCTGACTATGGCAAGACCGGCCACGCTCGACGGTTGTTCCGCCTGCGGTTCTATAAGCTGAACCTTAGCCAGACCGCGTTTGCCGAACGATTTGGCCTGAGCGTCGGCATGATCCGTGATGTCGAGCAAGGCAGGACTCAGCCCTCACGCGCGCTGCGGGTTCTGATCGAACTGATTGCGGCGAACCCCGCCTCCGTTGCGGCGGCAGCATCACGAGCGACTGCGGGGCCTCCGTAATATCTGCATATCCAAAGGGGGAGCGGCCATGCGGCTTAACGCGCTGGACGGCGCGCGGCCAACGTGTCAGCCCTGATCCGGCTCATTCTTGCCCACCTTGTCGACCTTATATCCCGCGAGCGCCAATCGCTCCATAATGCTGAGAGCCAGAATTATGGCAGCATCGCGATCTTTCCCGGGCGCAGTGCCAATGACTTCGATCAGCCGTTGCATCGCCTCGCGGGCAGCCTGTGCCGCAACGACGACAATATCATCGGCCTCGCTGGGAGTCCTCCCATTGGCAATCAGCGCCCCGTGAAGCTCTTCCTTCAACAGCCGCATATCGTCATTGCTCATTGCTACTGGCCCCGCATGGCTGATCGTCCGTCCATCGTTCGATGCTCTCGCCCGGCATCAAAAACGGCACGGCGTCCGATCGCGCCCTGAACGTAAACATCTGGCCTTCGATGTCGGCCAGCGGTTCGTTGTCCCGGGTTAGAATTACATAGGCCATGCCCGGTGTTGAGCCTGCCCCGCCGATTCGGCAATGGGGCAGTCGGTACTGGTCGCGGGCGCGTTGGTGGGCAGAGGCAAAAAGAAACCCCCCGCCGAAATGGGGGGCACGGTTGGCGAATGCGGGACCGCTCAATCCTTCAAGCGGAATTCGACGCTAACGCGCTGGGTGTACGGATTGCGATAGGTGAACTGCTCGCAGCGGGTTTCGTGGATGCGATCCAGGTGCTTGCGCATGGCCACGTGATCGGGAGTCATCGTCGCGGGTAGCGGTCCTTTGGCCTGGTCGATGCCGTATGCCGGGTGACAGTCCTCTTCGTGCTCGCGATCCTCGTCGATGCCGTCATGCGGCCGCTCATCAATCCCTTCGTCCGGATCGGCCACATCACAACCTGGCCCGTTGCCCATTTCAGCAAAGCGGGCAGCGGGTTCTTCTTCGGAAAGGCTGCCATCCTGGTCGTCGCCGGTCTCCTCGATATCCGGATCGCCGTCAGCGAGGTCAAGCAAGTCTACTGCCACGGTCAGGAAGGCTTCAAGCGTTGGCCGGTCGAAGCGGGAGAGGATCGCCATGACGGCGGGCGCTGGCGCGATGCCGATTTGCTGGTGAACGCCCATCATGCCGCCTCTATCGCGTTGAGCGAGCGCAGCGCGGACAGGATCAGGCGTATCGTCCAGTCTTGTCCCTTGTCGTCCTTGAACCACTCAAGATCGCGGCGAAGAACTGCGGCCTCGTCCTGGCGGTCGGTGATATCGTGCTGCAAGGCCGTCCAAAGTTGGATTGCAGCGCCGTGCGGGGAGGCGGCGATAGTGGCGCGAATGGTTTCCTCGGTCGCGTCGATGATGGCCCACTGCGCCCGTTCCTCGGGCGTCTGCGCGGTGTCTGGCTCGTCGCTGAACGGTAGGGCGTTGAACTGATCGTAAGCGGCATGACGGGTATTCCATGCGCCGATGATCTCAGCATCGTTCGCCTCGGTCTCAGCGACGGCGGCGGTGTTGATTGGAGCCGCTGCGAGGCGAGCCATATCCTCGGTGATGATCCCCATGGGCTCGCGGGTCATGCTGCTGGCGTTGTCCAGCTCGTCCCATTTGATGACCTGGACCTTGAACATCGCAGCGGCGAGCGTCGGGGCCGGCGTCATCGCCAGATCGCGGGCAGCCTGCCAGTAGGGTTCGCAGAGGCTTTCGGTCCACACGTCCTCCGCCGCACACGCGGTAGCGGCTGACGGATCGGCGTCGGCGCGGGCGATGGGGTTGGAACGCCACGAAGTGCCGTACTTGCTTTCCAGATGCATCTGCACACGGGCGTTGTCGTCATTCGCCCGCGCCAATTTGCCGAAATCGCATTCGCCCTGCGCGAGCGCTTGGAGCCGGAGATAATTGGTCAGCCGTGTGTCCCATACCGGGTCGGCCCCCAAGGTTGAGAGGGCAAGGGTTGTGAACGCGCATTGGTGCGCGCTAGTGTCGATGTCAGCCATGATTGATCTCCTAAGGATCGTCTGGTTAGGGCCGGGCGGTCGTTGGTAGCTTCCGCTCGGCCTGCTTGTGCTAGTGGCACAACTTGGGCTAGTTAGTCAACATCCTTGTGTGTGTTGCGTAAGTTGTGCTAGTCGTGCTGCATGGACGACCGTAAAGACCAACGCATTCCCGTGATGATGTCCGAGGGCGAGGTGACTCGCATCGATGCATGGCGTCGCAAGCAAGACGATCTACCCTCGCGATCCGAGGCGATCCGGCGACTGCTAGAGCAAGCTCTGGCGGTATAGGGCGCGAAAATAGCGGGGGTGCCCTGTCTGATTAGGGTTAGGCGGCGTCTGGCTTTCGTCAATAAAACAAAGGTAGGTTCGCCATGACAGACTCCGATCGGGCCAAGAACCAACTCGACAAGTTCAAGCAAGCCGCTCGCGAGCTAGGCGCGGACGAGGACGAGGCGCGCTGGGATGAGCGGTTGAAGAAGGTGGCAAAGGCTATGCCGAGGCCGGAGAAGCCTAAGTGACCGCAGGCGTGGCCGCTCACAAACTGAGGCTTGCTTGGCGTTTGGCGTCTTCAAATGGAGTTCCGGCGCGGTCTCTAAAAATAGCTGTCGTGGCCGGCACAGCGCTCAATCTCATAAATCAGGGAGATGCCTTGTTCGGCGCAGTCCAACTCGACTGGGCCAGATTGATGCTCA
>JANONQ010000410.1:0-1652 GCA_031420935.1 Novosphingobium sp.
GGCGGCAGGACTGCCGGGGATATCGATGTCGTCGCGGCGATGAGCAATCTGCGCACTCAGTGCAACGACGGCAGCAAGGACGCCTCTGGCAAGGTCTATGCAAGCGCGACGTTCGACGTTTTCGGTCGCCGCACCGACACCCGCGGTGCTCGGCAAGTGACGCTGCCCTACTACGTCTCGGTGCTGCGCGGCGGTTCTTCGGTCGTCACCAAGCGCGTTGGCCAAGTGGTACTGGATTTTGCGGACGGGCAGGAACGCGCTCAGGCGAAGGGGCAGGGCTCGGCCTATATCGACCGGGTTGAAGCGACGCTGCCCGCGGCGATTCGCGAGCGAATCACGCGAAAGCGCAAGGCCGGCGATCAGGATGCAGCGGTCGATCCGCTAAGCGAGCCCGATGTGCGCGCCGCCGTCGCCCGCGCGACGTTCGAGTTGCTGGTAGGTTTCCAGCTGGATGAAACCCAGCTCAGCTACAATGCGACACGGTAGTCCGCTCCGCCTCGCCGCGTTTGCAGTTCCCTAACCATCGCGTTGCGGGCGGCGGCGGCGATGGTCTTGCGGTTCGTCAAATCCGTGCCTGACAGCGGTGGCAGGAAGCAGACTGTCAGTTCGACCGGATGCCGCCGCGCAAGGATTCGCTTGAAATTCGTCTCTCCCGGCTCGTTGTCAGTCCAGGCGATCTGTGCGGCCTCCGGTCCGTAATCGAGCAGAACCGGCTGGACCGCCACGCCATCTGGCAGCGGTTCGAGTGCCGAGAGCAGCGCGCTTTTAAACGGCAGCAGGCCGATGCCGTCGCTGGTGGTGCCTTCGGGAAAAATGGTCAGCGCGCCGGTGCCGCGAATCGCCGCGCGGACTTGCTCGATCTGGCGCTGGATAGTGCTGCGGTCATGCCGGGCGATAAAAACTGTCTTATTCATGACACATAGCCAACCCAGAATTCGATTGGCTGACAGCCCGTCATGCGCCACGAAGGCCGCGCCGGCAGCGGCGGCGAGAGCGGGGATATCGATCCAGCTGACGTGGTTGGCGAGGAGAAACTCGCCGCAGGCCACCCGCTCGCCGGAAATGCGCAGCTTCACGCCTGCTAACTTGCCAACAGCGGCCAGAAACCGCCGCGGCCAAGGATTTTCTTGGCCGCCTATGCGCCAGAGATAGTACAGCGAAACGCAGACCAGCAGCAACAGGAGCATTGCGGACATCCGGACCGCGATACGCAGCCAGCCGCCAGCGGATATGGGAGGCGGCGAAGCAGCCCGGCTTGCCATTACTCCTCGCGCGGGGTGACCTTGCGGTCCAGCTTGACGCCGTAAAGCTCCATGCGGTGATCGACCAAGCGGAAACCCAGCCGTTCGGAGATTTGGCGCTGAAGGGCTTCGAGTTCGGGATCGACGAATTCGATCACCGTGCCGCTTTCAACGTCGATCATATGATCGTGATGCGCCTCGGGGGCGGCTTCGTAGCGCGAGCGGCCGTCGCCGAAATCGTGGCGGTCGAGGATGCCGGCCTCCTCGAACAGCCGGACGGTCCGATAGACGGTGGCGATGGAAATCCCGGGGTCGAGCTGCACGGCCCGGTTATGCAGCTTCTCGACATCGGGATGGTCCGAGCTGTCGGACAGCACGCGGGCGATTACCCGGCGCTGCTCGGTGATCCGC
>JANONQ010000411.1:0-3936 GCA_031420935.1 Novosphingobium sp.
TTCCTCGCCGAATGGCGCGAACGCTTCCGTGCGCGGCGCGACATGGTCGTCGGGGCGATCAACGCCATTCCTGGCCTTTCCACCCCGGTGCCGGACGGGGCGTTCTACTGCATGATAGATGCCGCGCCGCTGATGGCGCGATTCGGAAATGACGAGGGGCTGGCGCTGCGGCTGCTCGACCACGGGGTGGCAATTGTCCCTGCCTCCGGGTTCGGCGGCAAGGACGGTTTCCGCCTCAGCTTCGCTGCGGATGAGGCCCAGCTCGAAGAGGCGCTCCGGCGCATCGCCAAGGCCGTCACATGAACCTTATCCCTATCCTGTTCGAGGACGGCGAAGCGCTGGTTATCGACAAGCCCGCCGGCCTGCCGCTCGACCGCCCGCGCGCCGGGGGCGAGAGTCTCGAGGATCATCTCGGCGAGTTGCGGCTTGGCTTTCAGCGCGCGCCGGTGCCGGTCCACCGGCTCGACCGCGATACTTCGGGCTGCCTGCTGCTGGCCCGCAATCCGAAGGCGTTGAAACGGTTCTCCGCTGCCTTTGAGGAACGCAAGGTCGAGAAGAGCTACATCGGCTATGTCGCGGGCGAAGTGGCGGAGGTGGAAGGGACGATCGAACTCGCGCTGACCAAGATCAGCAGCGAGAAGGATGGCTGGCGGATGATCCCGGCAAAGAAGGGCAAGCCGGCGATCACCCACTGGTCGCGGCTCGAAGTGGGCGATGGCTGGACGCTGGTGCAGTTCAGTCCGGTCACCGGGCGCACCCACCAGATCCGCATCCATGCGCTGGCCGGGCTCGGATTCCCCCTGGTCGGCGATCCGGTCTATGGCAAGCCGGACCGCCGCGCCGGGCGAACCATGCTGCATGCGGCCAGCTTGACCGTGCATCGCGGCGACAAGCCGCCGATCATTGCCGAAGCGCCGCTGCCCGCTGATTTCGCCGCATTCGCCGCATTCGGCATTACTCCCATGACATGACCGAGGACGCCGCCGAAAGCATCGCCCGCGCCATGGGACTGGTCCAAGAGAGCTTCATCGCAGCAAGCGGCCCGGGCGGGCAGAACGTCAACAAAGTGGCGACGGCGGTGCAGCTGCGGCTCAGCGTCTTTGCCCTGCGCCTGCCGCCGCCGGTGTTCCTGCGGCTGAAGGAACTGGCCGGCAGCCGGATGACCTCGGGCGGCGAGATCGTCCTCACCGCGCGGCGCTTCCGCACGCAGGAAGCCAACCGCGCCGATGCCCGCGAGCGGCTGGCGGAATTGCTGGAGGAGGCGCATAATCTGCCGGCAAAGCGCGCCAGGAGCCGGCTCAACCGGATCGGCAAGACCGCGCGGCTGGAGGGCAAGAAGAAACGCGGCACAGTAAAAGCCGGGCGCGGCAAGGTAAGTTTCGATTAGGCCCCTGATTGCAGCTCAACTGATTTCAAAGTCCTCCTGCAAAACGAAAAGGGCGGCCCCGTAGGACCGCCCTTTCTAACAACCGATCGGGCCAGGTGGCCCATTGCAATCGCTTACTTGAGTTCGACAGTACCGCCGACCGCTTCGATCTTGGCTTTGATCGCCTCGGCATCGGCCTTGTTGATGCCTTCTTTGATCGCCTTCGGAGCGCTCTCGACCAGCGACTTGGCTTCAGTCAGGCCGAGCTGGGTGATGGCGCGGACTTCCTTGATGACGGCGATCTTGTTGCCGCCGTCGCCGGTCAGGATGACGTCGAATTCGGTCTTCTCTTCAACCGCTTCGGCAACTGCGGCAGCGGGGCCGGCAACCGCGACGGCGGCAGCGGCGGAAACGCCCCATGCCTCTTCCAGCGCTTTGGCCAGGTCGGCCGCCTCAAGGACGGTCAGTTTCGAAAGGTCTTCTACCAGCTTGGCAATATCGGCCATGATGTTTCACTCCTGAGTTATGGTGCCGCGGCGGTCTTGCCGGGCAAATTCGTTTGAATTGTCTTATGCGGCTTCTTTCTCGGCATAAGCGGCAAAGACACGCGCCAGCTTCGCCGCCGGAGCGGTGGTGAGCTGGGCGAGCTTGGTCGCCGGAGCCTGAATGAGGCCGATCAGTCTGCCCCGCAGTTCATTCAGCGATGGCATCGCGGCAAGTGCCTTGATCCCTTCCGCATCCAGAACCAGCGAGCCCATTGCGCCGCCAACGATCTCGATCTTGTCGTTGGTCTTGGCGAAGTCCACGACAGCCTTGGCCGCGGCGATGGGATCGACCGAAGTCGCCAGCGCCGTGGGACCGGTGAGGAAATCACCGATGGCCGCGTAAGTCGTGTCCTGGATGGCAAGCCTGGTAAGACGGTTTTTCGCAACCTTATAGGACGCACCCGCGTCGCGCATCTTCACCCTGAGTACAGTGGACTGGGCCACTGTCAGGCCGAGGTTGCGGGTGACAACCACCACGCCGGCCCCGTTGAACACCGCGTTGAGGGATGCAACCGATTCGGATTTCTGCGAACGATCCATGCCTTTCTCCTTCTAAGTGTCCGCACGGGCAAGCCGTGCGGGGGCACAAAATGACCGCAAGGGCATGCACCCAAACGGCCGACTACGTCTGTCCGCACCGCGAAAGCGGCACGGGCGAGTCCGTCGATGGGGGAAGGAGCCGCGCCTAAACGCGCAAAAGGCACGGCGCGCACTCGCGAAGGAGTGTGGGCCGTGAAATCTCATTTCCCCGTCTCGGCCGGAAATTAAGCAAGCCCGCCAGATTTAGCTGGGTGGGCGCGCACCGACTGTCTCGGACGGATGAACGGTAAAGATTAGATTGCTCTGCACCATGCCGCTCGGGGCAGGCCAATGGCGAAGCCCGGGAAGAAAGTCAATCGCCGAAGCCTTTCGGGTTATTATTCGATAGCTTTCGTCAGGGCTCAGTTTGCCGCCTCGAGAGTTCCGCCGGCATCATCGGCTGGCGGGCGGGGGCGACGGGTGCGGCGCGGGCGCGCATTGACTTCGTCGTTGGCAGCGTCAGCGACCGGCTCATCGCGCGGCGTCTCGTCGCGGGAGACCGAGATGGCTGGCGGCAGTATGGCAGGATCGAGACTGCGCGGCTCATCCTCGTTACCGGCCTGGTCGGCCGGCGCATCGCGCCGGGGCCGGCGGTCGTCGCGGCGAGGCCTTAGCCCGCGCCCGCCGGTGCCGCGGTTTTCGCGTACAAAGGGGTTTTCGGGCGGTTCGAAAGATGTTGCGCTGTCTTGCTTATCATTGCTGGCGTCGTTGCCGGTCTGAACGTCCTCGACTGGCTCCTCACGCTGCGCTTCGGGACGCTGAACTTGCGCGGGACGCTCGATCCGCTCCGGACGTTCGGCACGTTCCGGCCGCTCCGTACGCTCAGCTCGTTCGGTGCGATTATACTGCGGGCGATCGTAAGACTGATACTCGCCGTCCGCGCTATATTCGGACGCATCCTCACCCTCTTCGCGGTCGCTGTCTCCCTCCTGCCAGCGCTCATCGCGCCGGGGTGTGCGCTGATCATCCAGGCGCACGCGGGTGTCGGCAATAACGCGGAAATAATGATCCGCGTATTGGAGGTAAGTTTCCTCCTGCACCCGGTCACCATTGAGATGCGCATCATGGGCTAGCTTGCGATACTTCTCGAGCATCTGCGGCGCGTTGCCGCGCGCACGGCTATCGATCCGGTTCAATTGCTGACCGCCGCCCTGCGGACGGTTACCTCCGCGGCCGCGGCGCCTATTATTGTTGCCACGATTATTGTTGTTATTGCTATTGTTATTCAAGGGTGTGTGTTCCTTAACCCCTGACTGCCGCCCGGCACAGTACCGGCTGACTGTCGCTTGGTGCTCCCACGGCCCGCTACGGTGGAGCCTTGGTCCAGACATCTGCGCCCCGTTCCATGGCCGGATGGCCCTGTGCATGTGCAAATGCTGGAGTTAAGCTGGCCAACGGGAAGCGTGCATCCATCGGCTAGCTTACTAGTGGACTTACCCGCCATGC
>JANONQ010000412.1:0-3459 GCA_031420935.1 Novosphingobium sp.
AGGGCGAAAAGGGCAGGATGACCCGCAGCTGGTTCGCTCTGCCGGATGATCCGGTCTTCGCCTGCGCCGGCATCTGGCGCCCTACCGCAGAATGGGGCGCGGCTTATTCGATGGTGATGACTGACGCCTGTGTTCAAATCGGCCCGGTGCACGGCCGCATGCCGGTGATCTTGGGGCCCGATCAGTACGATACATGGCTGTCAGGCTCGCCGCAGGATGCGTTAGAGATATGCCTGCCTTACGCGGGCGCGATAGCTGTCCAGCGCACGGATCAGCCTTGGGCGGCGCGAAAATCGGGGGCGCTCATCTGATCCCCCTCAATTGTAATTGACCGTCACGCTGTAGCTTCCAGTGTAACTCCCCGGCGCAACACCGGCCGGCACGCTCAGCGTTCCGCCGATGGTAAAGCCTGCCGCACCCACCGCATTGAGGCTCCCCGTCGCCGCCGAGGGCAAAGTCGTGAATGCCAAGCTGGTGCCGGCGAAGGACACCGTGCCCGCTGCGGTGAGGATCGCAAAACCCCGGTTCGGATCGCCTTCGACCAAGAAACCATCCGCCGCGCTCGACGATCCCAGCACAAGCGCCACGCCCCCGGTCACCGATGCGCTGCCTGCCGGCGATACCACCACCGCCCCGCCGGTGCCGGCGGTGAACTTGCCGAATTTGAGCGCGGCACCGGGCGTGTGGGTCACGACGATTGGCGCCAGTATCGTGGCGGTGGCGCTGCCGGTCGCGGTTGCCGTAGCGCCGATAGTGCCAGGAGCGGCCCATGCCAGGCCAGGCCATGCGGCAAGCAAGCCTGCGGCCATCCAACTCCTCGCCATCGCGTTGCCTCCCACCCCACTCACCCGGTGCGGGGAGCGACAAACCCGATCTGCGGGTGCCGGGGAATTATGGTAAACGTGACGATAAGTATATCTCCCGAGGTCTGGAAACTGTTGATCGCCGGGTTGGGCGCGTGACAGCTGCGACCGGCGGTGTAGTCGGCGCTTGCCAGTTGCGGCTGGCGGCAACCATCTCGCCCGGCTAAGGCGCTCCCCGCCATGACCCGCCCCACCGCGATTCCCTGGCCCGGCATGGGCCTTGCCGCAGCGACGGCGATCGGCATACTGCTGGCCGGCGCTTCGATATGGCTCGCGATCGGTGTGTGGGTGCTGTGGACAGGCTCGCTGTGGCTCACCCGCCCCGAGCCGGCAATCGCCGAACCCCGGGCCGACCGCGCCACGGTGTCTCGCGATATCATGCGCGATCTGATCGAGCCGCTCGGAATAGCGCTGGTGGCGTTCGACCGCGACCGGATTTTTGCCGCCAACAGCGAGGCGCGACAATCCCTCGGCGCGCATATCGTCGGTCAGGATGGACGCATTGCATTGCGGCATCCCGATGCGGTGCGGCTGCTCGACCTGGCCGACGGCGACAACGTCACGATCCGCGGACTGACCGGCGCGCGCAGCCTGTGGCAGCTGACGCGCCGCCACATCGACGAGCGCTACTGGATGATCGAGCTGATCGACCGCACCACCGAGGCGGATATCAGCCGCGCCCACACCGATTTCGTCGCCAATGCCAGTCACGAACTGCGCACCCCGATCACCGCCATCATCGGCTTTATCGAGACGCTGGCCGAGGATCCGGGCAAGGTCGATGCTGAAACGTCAGCGCGGTTTCATGCGACCGTGTTGCGCGAAGCGCACCGGATGCAGAGCCTGGTCACAGATCTTATGTCGCTTTCGCACCTTGAGGCGGAAAAGCACGATCCGCCGACCGACCAAGTCGAATTGGGCCAGCTTGCCGCGCGCATAGTTAGCGAATTCACCGCCGCAATCGGCAACACCCGCCTTTCGTTTTCTCGCCCGGACACACCTTTCGAAATTGCCGGCGATACCAAGCAACTTGAACAGTTGGTGCGCAATCTGATCGACAATGCGCTGAAATATGGCGACCCGGACCAGCCGGTGATCATTGACGTGGCGCCGGGGAACGGCAAAACCGTCATACTCAGCGTCATTGACCGGGGAGCGGGAATCGCCGCCGAGCACTTGCCGCTGCTAACCCGCCGCTTCTACCGCACCGATCCCGGCCGCAGCCGCGCGGGAGGCGGAACCGGCCTCGGACTGGCCATTGTCAAGCATATCGTCGAGCGACACCGCGGCCGCCTCGCCATCGACAGCACGCTGGGCGAAGGCACGCGCGTGACTGTGCGCTTCGCCCTGATCGAGGCCTGCCAGCCGCAAACCGCTGAAGGCTAGTACGGCTTGGCCCGCTTCGCGCTGACACTCGAATTCGATGGCGGCCCGTTCGTGGGCCTGCAACGCCAGCCGCATGGACCATCGGTGCAGCAGGCGATTGAGGAGGCTGTCTTGGCCGTCACGGGCGAGGATGTGACCATGCATGCCGCCGGACGCACCGATGCCGGCGTCCACGCACTGGCGATGCGCGCTCATGTCGATATCGCCAAACCGATTGCGCCGTTCCGGCTTGGCGAAGCGCTAAATGCGAAATTGTGGCCCCGGCCGATCGCGGTGACGGGCTGCGAACTGGTCCCCGACGACTGGCATGCCCGCTTTTCGTGTACCGGGCGCAGCTACCGCTACCGCATCGTCAACCGCCGCGCGCCGTTGACGCTGGAAGCCGGGCGGGCCTGGCTGGTGCGCCACCGGCTCGATACCGAAGCCATGCACCGCGCCGCGCAAACTCTCGTCGGGCACCACGATTTCACCACCTTCCGCTCGGTCCACTGCCAGTCGGCCAGCCCGGTGAAGACGCTCGACCGGCTGGATGTCCGGCGAGAGGGAGAACTGGTGACGATCGAGGCCAAGGCGCGCAGCTTCCTCCAGCATCAGGTGCGCTCGATGGTCGGCTGCCTGGTGCTGGTCGGCTTGGGGCGGTGGGAGGAAAGGCGAATTGGCGAGGCGCTAGCAGCACGGGATCGGACAGCGCTGGGGCTCAATGCACCGCCGCAGGGCTTGTATTTTGTTAGCGCGCGATACTGACCGTCATCCCGGCGAAAGCCGGTATGACGGTTGTGCCGCTGACGCCAAGGGCCCGCGTCAAGCCCGGTCGAAGAAATCCACCGCGCCGGTATCGAGGTCGTAGCGCGCGCCGACGACCTTGACCCGGCCCGCTGCCATCGCCTCGGCGATGAGCGGATCGGAACTGGTGCGCAGCCCTGCAACGACGCGCCGGACATTGGCCGAGACCGATGCATCGACCAGATCGGCTCCAGGGGCGGCGCTGGCACGCGCGGAAATCACTGCGGGGAGGATCGGTTCAATCATGCGGGATAGCGATGCCGGCAACTGAGTATTGTTCTCAACAACCGAAACCGCCGCGCTAACCGCACCGCAGCGTTCATGGCCCAGCACGACGATCAGCGAAACGTTCAACGCCGAAACCGCATAGGCTAACGAGCCTTGACCGGCCGCATCGACATAATTCCCGGCCGTGCGGACAATGAAT
>JANONQ010000413.1:0-2592 GCA_031420935.1 Novosphingobium sp.
GGCAGCCGCAATTTCGCGACGCTGATCGAAGCCTATGACGCGCACAAGAGCGAGGCAGGTTTCGCCCGCAAGCTGCAACAATATCGCGACGCGGCACTGAACGATGATAGCGGTGCGACACTCGCCACCGCATTGGCGCGCGCTTAGGAGTCGGGGATCACCGCCGTCACTTCGATTTCGATTTCAGCATCAGTCTCGATCAGTGCAACAACCTGCACGACTGCCATCACCGGAAAATGCTTACCCATCAGTTCGCGGTATACTGCGCCGATCTCCGCGCCATTGGCCACATAGTCGGTGCGGCTGGTGATGTACCAGGTCATGCGGACAACATGCTCTGGCCGGGCATGGGCTTCCGCCAGGATTGCGATGATATTTTTAAGGCACTGACGAAACTGCGCAACCAGTCCGTTGGGAAGCGCACCTTGCGTATCCCAGCCGATAATCCCTGCAAGAAACACCTGTTCACCACGTGTCGCAATGCCGTTCGAATAGCCCTTCGGTCGCGGCCATCCGGCGGGTTGCAGCAATTTCATCGGCTTTCGTCCCTTCGCCTTGACTCGCCCATACCGACAGTAGATATTTTAACCTTGAAATAATGTCCAGAGCGGAGATGGGCTCCATGTTTAAGCCTGCCGAGCGGATCGTTCACATGCCTGATCCCGGCATCTGGCCCGGCGTTGCAGAAGCCGCTGCATCGCGGCTGTTCTCGCCCGTCCGGATCGGACCCGTTGCGCTGGCTACGCGCACATGGGTTCCCGCGATGGTGCCATGGCGTGCCACTGGTGACGGCTACGTCAATCAGGATGTGATTGACTGGTATGCCCGCTTTGCCCGTGGCCGACCCGGCGCAATCGTGGTTGAGGCCACCGGTATTCGTGACGTGCCAAGCGGACCATTGCTGCGGATCGGCGATGATCGCTTCATCCCCGGTTTGAGCGAACTGACACAGGCTGTGCACGAAGCGAGCGGTGGCGAGACAAAGCTCCTGATCCAGCTCATCGACTTCCTGGCGATCAAGCGCAGGCCGGACCGCACGGCCTTCCTGACCCGCTTCCTCGGCATCACGGGCGCACTACGCGAGGCGACTGGCAAGAGCGATGACGCTGACGTTCGCGCCGCGCTTATCGCGATGCCCGATGCGGACCTGCAAGCAATCCTCGATCCCCGCGACTGGGAATCCTTGAGCGTAGGTTTCCGCGAACGGGTAACGGATATTGATAAGCCTGACATCGCAGCCCTGCCGCAAACGCTGCCAACCTTGTTCGCCGACGCCGCGGTGCGCGCCGAGACTGCGGGGTTCGACGGTATCGAACTGCATTATGCGCATGCCTATACCATGGCCTCCTTCCTGTCTGCCCGGAACAGCCGCACCGACGGCTATGGGGGGCCACGCGAACAGCGCCTCAGGCTGCCGCTGGAAGTGTACCGGGCTGTGCGGGCGCGCGTCGGGCCCGGAACCGCTGTGGGATGCCGCTTCCTCGCCGAAGAATGCATCTCCGGCGGAAACGGGGTGGAAGATACAGCGTGGTTTGGCGCCGAATTCGCCAAGGCCGGCATGGACTTCCTCTCACTCTCGCGCGGGGGCAAGTTTGAGGATGCGATGCAGCCGCGTGTTGGCGAAGCTGCTTACCCTTATACCGGCCCCAGCGGCTACGAATGCATGCCGCAGTTCATTTCAGATGCCAAAGGCCCGTTCGGGCGCAATTTGCTGGCAGCCTCGGCTATCCGGAAGAGCGTTCGCGAAACCGGGCTTGAGACGCCTATCATCGTCGCAGGGGGTGTCCACAGCTTTGCCATGGCAGAGGCGATGCTCGAGCGAGGCGAGGCCGATATCGTTGCCGCCGCACGCCAGTCGCTGGCCGATCCCGACTGGTTCCTGAAGGTACGCACCGGCCATGGCGAAGCGGTGCGTGGGTGCGAATTCTCAAATTATTGCGAGGGGCTCGATCAGAAGCACAAGCAGGTTACCTGCAAATTATGGGACCGGATCGAGGTAAAGACGCTTAGTGCCGGACTGGCCAGCGATGGCAAGCGCCGGCTGACAGCACCCGAATGGAGCGCGCCCGATCAGGTCCCCTCTGCGTAAAAATTGCTGACCAGTTGGCGGAAGCGCGAGGCCTGTTCGATCATTGTCCAGTGGCCGCACTTTCCAATCAGGTGGAGCTGCGAATTCTTGATGTGCTGATGCAGGTTCCACGACACCATTGGATCGACCACCCGGTCGTCGCGGCCGTGGATGATCAGCGTTTCGTGCGCAATCTGCATCAGATCGGCAATCGGCAGCGTCTGCGCGTCGAGCCAGCGCTGGCGCGGAGCGGGGAAGAGCCGCGCGAAATGATCGAGCGCGCCGGGCCGCTGCGTGGCTTTCAGCCGCATGGCCACCAGCTCATCGGTAACGAGCGACTGATCATAAGCCATCACGCTCATCGCGCGTTTCATATGATCGAGCGTCGGCTCAAAGTTCCACAAAAGTTCGAGATTCTCGTTCACCCGGGTCGGCCAGCCACCCGGTCCCATCAGCACCAGGCGGTCGAACAATTCGGGGCGATGGCGCGCAAGCCAAAGCGCCAGTGAGCCGCCAAAGCTGTT
>JANONQ010000414.1:0-1827 GCA_031420935.1 Novosphingobium sp.
ACATTCGGCGATCTGAGGCGTTACCCCCGCCATGGACGAATGGATGATCCGGCTGATCGAACAGGGCGGCTATTGGGGCATTGGCTTCCTGATGGCGATCGAGAACGTGTTTCCGCCAATTCCGTCGGAATTGATCATGGGCCTAGGCGGCATTGCCGTGGCACGCGGCAGCATGTCGTTCTGGCCGCTGCTGGCGGTGGGAACGATTGGCTCGACGCTGGGTAATTACGTCTGGTTCCTGATCGGCGACCGGCTTGGTTATGAGCGGCTGCGGCCGTTTGTGCGGCGCTGGGGGCGCTGGCTGACGATGGAGTGGCGCGATGTCGAGCGGGCGGCGGCCTTTTTCCGCCGACGCGGACAATGGATCGTTTTCGCCCTGCGATTTTCACCCTTCCTACGGACGATGATCTCGTTGCCGGCCGGCCTGACCCATATGAAGCACTGGAAGTTCCTTGCCTTTACCTTCGCCGGCGCGGCGGTGTGGAATGCGTTGCTGATCCAGGGTGGGAAGTTGGCGGCGGGATATCTGGCCGAGATGCAAGGCGTTTTGTTCTGGGCAACGGTGGGAACGCTGGCGCTGGCAGTGGCGGGATATATCTGGCGGGTGATACGCTGGAAGCCGAGCGAATAGCCGCTATGCGCCGCCCCCCCGATGGGGGCGGGATACGAAGGCTTAGAGCGGGTTGCGCTAAATCTGAATCTCTACCTTCGATTCCCGCTCATCCTGAGCTTGTCGAAGGACCATCGTGCTCCGGCACCCTCACCGTAACAACCCTGTGCTTCGACAAGCTCAGCATGAGCGGGTCTGGTTCAGATTAAACGCACGACGCCCTAGTAGCTTGCTGCTTAGCCGTATTTGGGTAGGGGTGATCTTGCGGTCTGACGCAGTGCCCGCTGGAGAGCACACCCTCATCCAACTGCGCCTAACCTGCTTTGCAGGTAAGGCTTCGTATCCTTCCCTCATCGAGGGGGAAGAAAAAATGCCGCTACATGGCCTCGCGCGGGTGGGCATTGCGGTAGACGTCAAGCAGCATCGCCGCATCGACCCTGGTGTAAATCTGGGTCGATCCCAGGCTGGCGTGGCCGAGCAGTTCCTGCAGACTGCGCAAATCCGCTCCGGCACCCAGCAAGTGGGTGGCGAAGCTGTGGCGCAGCGCATGCGGGGTTGCGCTGGCCGGCAGCCCGAGCACAACCCGCGCTCTAGCGACGGCCTTCTGCACCATGCCCTGCGCCAGCGGCCCGCCTTTCGCACCCCGGAATACGGCTGCATCGCGGCTCATCGGCCAAGGGCATTTGCCGAGGTAATCCACCACCGCTTCGCGGACAATCGGCAGCAGCGGCACCACGCGCTGCTTGCCGCCCTTTCCGGTGACCGTCAGCACCTCGCCGAGCGGCAGCGCCGAGCCGGTGAGCGATAAAGCCTCGGCAATGCGCAGCCCGGCGCCGTAGAGCAGCAGCAGCACCGCCCGGTCGCGCGCGCCGATCCACTCCTCGCTGGCATCCTCGGCGACGGTGGCGGCGAGGTGGACTGCTTCGTCGGGCGTTACCGGGCGGGGAATGCCCTTCTTGACCCGGGGCCCCCGCATCCGCGGCGGGGCGGGGTCGGGTACGCCGGCCTGCGCCCGGGCGAAGGCGATGAACGACTTGAGCGCCGAAAGTTCACGCGCCGCCGAGGCATTGCCGATCCCATCGGCCCGGCGGCGTGCCAGCTGGCCGCGCAGGGCCAGGCCGTCGAGCCGGGCGAGGGCGAGCCAGTCCGGCTCAAGGATTCCCTCCAGCAGCCGTGCTGCCGTGGCGACATAGGCGCGAACCGTGTGCGGGCTGCGG
>JANONQ010000415.1:0-6409 GCA_031420935.1 Novosphingobium sp.
GCCGGCCTGGTCATCGCTGCCATGGAGCGCGCGAGAATACATCGGTACGAAGGCGACCGAGAACGCGCCTTCGGCAAACAGCCGGCGAAAGGTGTTGGGCAGGGTAAAGGCCAGCTGGAAGGCGTCGGCCGCCAACCCGGCACCCAGCACGCGGGCCAGCAGCATGTCGCGGACGAAGCCGAATACACGGCTGATCGCCGTCAGCCCGCCGATCGTGCCGACATTCTTGACGAGGCTCATGGCCGGTATCTCGCTTGGCGGGTCAGGCGTTGCCGGCCGAAGCGCCCTGGGCATCCTCCTGCTGTGCGGTCAGTTGCTGCATATACAGGCCGTTGAAATCGATTGGTTCGAGCATCAGCGGCGGATAGCCGGCATCGCGCACAGCGTCGGCGACGATCCGCCGGGCGAAGGGAAACAGGATACGGGGCGCCTCGGCATAGGTGAAGGCATGGGCCTGGCCCTCGTCGAGATTGCGCATGCCGATCAAACCGCAATAGGCAAGATCGACGATATAGGCGGTTCCCTGCGGGGTCTTGGCGGCGACCGCGATCTTGAGTTCGACTTCGTGCACTTCATCGGCGATCTTACGCGCGCCGATGTTGAACTGCACGTCCATTTGAGGGACTTCCTCCCATTGGAAACTGTCGGGCGCGTTCGGATTTTCGACAGAGAGGTCCTTAACATATTGTGAGATGATCCCTGCCGATGGATCGGTATCCTCGCCATTGGGCAGCGAGCCGAGGTCGAGCGGGGTCAGGATGTTGCCTTCTTCGGCCATTGCTTGAGCTTTCTTCACGCGATAGGTGTGGAACGGCCGCGCCTAGCACCGCAGTTTACGGGCGGCAATGGCCGCTTGGCAATCGGTGCAGACCTTTGGCCGCAAGGAAAATCTTTCAGTCCAGCAGTGAATTTGATCTCGTAATGACGGAAATTTGTCACGATCCGGCGGGATCGTCGTTGTTCAATTGTAAATCTTGCCTATCTAGGTTTACAATGGGCCCAGCGCCTTCCCTCTCGGCACGAATTGGATCAAAGTCGTGACCTTCCAGATCGTCATCCTGGCCCTTATCGCAGCTTTCCTCGGCTTGCGGCTTTATTCCGTGCTAGGCCGGCGGGCGGAGCACGAAGAAGAACCAATTCAGGGTCGCTTCGACGAAAAGACCGGAGTGGCCGGTTTGCCGCCTCCGCGGATGGCCGGCCGGCCAGGCGAGCTTGCTGGTGTGCCCAGGCAGGACGGAAATGCGGCGATACCGGCGGTGGAACTCGGCCTGCGTGACATCATGGCGGCCGACCGCCGGTTTGACACGCTCGCTTTTGTTGAAGGCGCGCGCGGCGCATATCGCATGATCCTTGAGGCGTTCTGGCGCGGAGACAAGGATGAATTGGCGCTGCTTTGCGAAAAACATGTGCTGGAGGATTTCGTTGCCGCGATTGATGCGCGGCAGGCCGCCGGCGAAACGCTGGACAACCGGCTGATTCGGATCGAGGAGACGACGATCGTCTCGGCTAGCTATGAGGCGCCGGTAGCACGGTTGGCGCTGCGGTTTGTTGCCGACATCGCTTCTGTGACACGCGATGCCGAGGGCAATGTTATTGCCGGATCGCTCAACGATGCGATCGAATCGACTGATACCTGGACGTTCAGCCGCAGCGTTGCTTCCGCCGCGCCGGACTGGCTGCTCGAAGAGACCGACGAAGGCTGACTTCATGCCGGGGGGGCGGGTTCGCAGACTGACGGCGCTTGCCTTGCTCATACTGCTTGGAGCATGCATCCGGTTGATTCCGCCATCGGGTCAGGCACCCGTAATCGTTCCGCCTATTCCAGTGGCCCCCGTTACACCGGTGACCGCGCTTTCGACCGGTCTGTTCGCTGGTCCTGAGATTGCCGGTCTCGGCATGTCCGGTGAGGATGCGGCTGCCGCACTCGTGTCGTTCCGCGAAAGCTGCCCGCGCCTGGTTGCACGAACCGACGCCAGCCAGCTGACTGAACCTGCCGACTGGAAGCCAGCCTGCGATGCAGCTCCCAGCTGGCCTGCCGCCGATTCGTCCACTTTCTTCCCCGCCTATTTCGAGGCGACCCGCATTGGCGACGGCAGCGCCTTTGCCACCGGCTATTACGAGCCAGAGATTGCCGGCGTACGCCAGCGCCAGCCCGGCTTCGACGTCCCGGTCTATGGCATGCCGCCGGATCTCGTCCGGGCGAACATCGGCGATGCCCCTCCCGCCGCTTCGGGTCAGCAGCCGCTCGGGCGCTATGACGAAACCGGGGCCTTCGTGCCGTATCACGAGCGCGCCGCGATCGAGGATGGCGGCTTGGCGAACAGGGGGTTGGAAATCGCCTGGGCTGCCGACCCCGTCGAGTTCTTCTTCCTGCAGGTGCAGGGATCGGGCCGGCTGCACGCACCGGATGGCAGCGTAATCCGCATCGGCTATGCCGGTCAAAACGGCCAGGCCTATACTGGCATCGGTTCTGCGATGCGCCAGCGCGGGCTGATCGGTGAGGGGCCGGGCCAGTATTCCGGATCGATGCAGGGCATCATGCAATATCTGCGCGAACACCCCGACGAGGGCCGGGCGCTAATGCGCGAGAACAAGAGTTGGGTGTTCTTCCGCGAGCAGACCGGAGACGGGCCGCTCGGCGCGCTTGGCGTGCCGGTTCGGCCGCGATCCAGCGTGGCGGCGGACCCGAAGTTCGTGCCGCTCGGCGCGCCAGTGTGGCTGAAGCTCGACCGCAGCGAGGCGAACGGGTTGTGGATTGCACAGGATACCGGCGGGGCGATCAAGGGCGCCAACCGGTTCGACACGTTCTGGGGCGCCGGTGCCGATGCGCGGACGATTGCCGGCGGCATGAGCGGGCGGGGCGATGCCTATCTGCTGCTGCCAAAGGGCACGCTGCAGCGCCACGTGGCCAAGTGAGGCGGTCTTTATCGAGGGAAGAAGCTGCGCTGTGGGCGCGGGTGGCGCAGACGGTGAAGCCGATGGCTGGGCGTCCCAATCCACCCCGCAGCGGGGAGGTGGCAGTTCGAATAGCTGACGGAACGGGTGCGCCCAACCCACCGGGCCCAGTGGCCGGTCCTCCTCCCGGTTCCGGGAAGGATTTGAAACCGCGCCCGTTGGACCGCTCCACCCTCGATGCCGGCTGGGACCGCAAGCTGACGCACGGGCTGGCGCAACCTGACTTCACCATCGACCTGCACGGTCATACGCTGAACGGGGCGCATGTGCGGCTGGATCACGGTCTGGCTCTGGCACAAGCGCAGGGCGCGCGGCTGGTGCTGCTGATTACCGGACGGCCGCGCCCCGCCGAAGGCAATGCCTTGCGCGGCGAGCGGCGCGGGGCCATCCGCGCGAAGTTCCTCGATTGGCTGGCCGCCGGCCCGCACGCCAGCCGCATCGCCGCAATCCGTCCTGCCCATCCAAGGCATGGCGGGGCAGGGGCGGTTTATGTGGTGTTGAGAAGGCCGCGGTGATCAGCCGCACTGCCCCCGGTGCAGCAGCTTGTGGTCGGCCAGCACCAGCGCCATCATCGCTTCAACCACCGGCGCGCCGCGGATGCCGACGCAGGGGTCGTGGCGGCCTTTGGTCTGGATGTCGGCCGCCTCCCCGGCCCGGTTGATCGTCTCGACCGGGGTGAGAATCGAGGAGGTCGGCTTGAAGGCCACGCGCACCACCACCGGCTGCCCGGTGGAAATCCCGCCCGCGATCCCGCCGGAGTGATTGGTGAGAAAGACCGGGCCGCTGCCGCCCTGGCTCGCCGGCCGCATGCGGTCGGCGTTCTGCTCGCCGGTGAGCCGCGCGGCGGCGAAGCCATCGCCGATTTCCACGCCTTTGACCGCATTAATGCTCATCATCGCCCCGGCAAGTTCGGCATCCAGTTTGGCGTAGAGCGGTGCGCCCCAGCCCGCGGGGACACCGGTGGCGACACATTCCACCACCGCGCCGACCGAGGAGCCGGCCAGACGCGCCTCATCGACCAGCTTCTCCCAGCGCGCTGCCGCCGCGGCATCAGGGCAGAAAAACGGGTTGTTGCCAATCTCGCGTTCGTCGAAGGCGGCGCGGTCGATGACATCCCCGGCGATTTCCACGACATAGGCGAGCAGCTTCACCTCGGGAATGACCAATCGCGCGACGCCGCCAGCCGCCACCCGCGCCGCCGTTTCGCGCGCCGAACTGCGCCCGCCGCCGCGGTAATCGCGAAAGCCGTATTTTGCGTCATAGGCGTAATCGGCATGACCCGGCCGATAGGATTCAGCGACTTGGCTGTAATCCTTCGAGCGCTGGTCGACATTGTCGATCATCAGACTAATCGGCGTGCCGGTGGTCTTGCCCTCGAAAGTGCCCGAGAGAATCCGCACCGCATCCGGCTCCTGCCGCTGGGTAGTGAAGCGCGACTGGCCGGGGCGCCGGGCATCGAGAAACGGCTGCAAATCCGCCTCGCTCAGCAAGAGACCCGGCGGGCAGCCATCGACTACCGCCCCCAGCGCCGGCCCATGGCTCTCGCCCCAGGTGGTGAAACGCAGCATATGGCCGAAACTGTTGACGCTCATGTTTGGGCTGTGTCGCGGATGGGGCAAAAAGTCCACAGCCGCGCGGCGCTACGTTTGGCTGGGGCGCGCGAGACAACCGCAAAAGGAACGAGCGTTGACCATCACCCTCTACGGCATCCCGAACTGCGACACGGTGAAAAAGGCGCGCGACTGGCTCGGCGGGCACGGCATCGCCTATGATTTCCACGACTACAGGAAGCAGGGTGCCGATCCGGACAAGCTTGCCGATTGGGCGGGGCAGGCTGGCTGGGAGAAAGTCCTTAACCGCGCGGGCACGACGTTCCGGAAATTGCCGGACGCCGACAAAGCGGGGTTGGACGCGCAAAAAGCCGTGGCGCTGATGGCGGCGAACCCGAGCTGCATCAAGCGGCCGGTGGTGGAGCATGGGGGCGGACTGCTGATCGGTTTCAACGAGTCCGAATGGCTGGCGGCGCTCGGGTGAAACCAATTGCGCCAGCCTTGCCTAAGTATCCAAAAGTCCCGGCACCGTTAAATTTGAATTTACCGATTCTTAAGCACATCGGCCTAGAGGAAGGGGTCCGATACTGGCTCGCCGCGCATCAGGGCAATGCCCGGACTGGCAGCGCCAAGTTCAAACAGCAGAATTCGCCTGCGGCTTCCTACCCGCGGGAAGGGGTCAATATGGCAATGTGGAAGGCGCTGATTCCGGGGATCCTGCTCACCTGGATCGTTGCGGGGTTGATCGGTTCGAACGGTTCAAAGGGTGGCGTACTCACCATCCACTATCTCAGCCTGACCGGCAACGGAGCATTCAATGTCCCGCAGAACGGAATTTACTGGTCATGGCCGCTGTTTGTCTGCGCGACGCTGCTGGGCTTCGCCATCTTCAAGATGATGGACTGATCGTTCCGCCGCGCGACCGTGGGCGGTAGAACCGTCCCGAGATGCCGACCCGGTCGAGCGCATATCGCCGCTCCAGCACATCAAAGACATCATCCTGGAAATTGACGAAGCGGGCCGGCATGGCCTGTGCGCTGGCGACGTCGCCCGGTGCATGCTGGCGGAGTGAGCTGATCTGGACCACGGCCACCTCATGCCGCCGCAGCAGGCCGGTCAGCGTGTCGGCGGGCAGCCGGCCAGTCAGGATCGCCTGATTGGCGTTGAAGCTGTCGTAGAACAGCGGCTTGCCGGCGGTGAGGCAGAGCAGCTGCGATTCGCAGATCACCGGTCCCGGTATGGCCCGCAGATAGGCAGCGTCCGCGCGGAACAAGCGCTCGCGCTCCGCCATCCCGCCCAACGCATCGACGGCAAAGCGGCCCAGGCCCAGCGGCGCATAGAACAGCGCCCCGGCATTAATCGCCAGCGCCAGTGCCGCCTGCATCGCCGCTGAACCGCCGCGCATCCGCAGTTCGCGGCTCACCAGCCCGGTGCCGATGGCGAGGGCGACGATGATGTCGAAATAGACGTTGATGTCAGTCCCCGCGCCGCCCGCGAGAAAGCTGCCGAGGGCCACGGCGAGAACAAGCCAGGCGAGGATGAAGCCCGCCGGGGCGCGGGCGCGCGCGGCGATCAGGCCGAGGCCGACGACGATCAGCGGGGCCTGATAGCGGCCGAGAATTTCGGTGGTGAACAGGAAGGCGCGCTCGACCGCCCAGGTTCGCGGAGCGAGGAGCTGGGCGAAGAACGCTTCACCGGCCAGCAGCCACAGCAGCGTTAGGCTGGCTGCCGCAAGCGCGATTGCGGTGCCGAAAAAGGCCAGGCGCGCGCGCGGGGCACCGCGCAGCAGCACATCGCCGGCGATCAGCAGCGGCACCAGGATGAGGTTATGCTTGGTCAGCAGGCCCACCGCCAGCAGCAGCGCAGTCAGCGCCGCACGCGCCGGATTGTCCGCGCCGCCCAGA
>JANONQ010000416.1:0-2592 GCA_031420935.1 Novosphingobium sp.
GCCGCGCGCCCCACAGCGCGAACATGGTGGCATCGCCGCCATCATCGAGGATGAGGTTGGCGGTGTGTTCGTCACTCCAGTCGAAGATGCGGCCGACATAGTCCCAATATTCGGCCAGGCTCTCGCCCTTGATCGCGAAAATGGGAATGCCTCGCACGGCAATCGCGGCGGCGGCGTGATCCTGGGTCGAGAAGATGTTGCAGGTGGCCCAGCGCACTTCGGCCCCAAGTTCGACCAGGGTCTCGATCAGCACCGCCGTCTGGATCGTCATATGCAGCGAGCCGGTAATGCGCGCGCCCTTGAGCGGCTTAACCGCGCCGAATTCCTGCCGCAGCGCCATCAGCCCGGGCATTTCAGTTTCGGCAATGGCGATTTCGGCGCGGCCAAAATCGGCCAGCGCGATGTCGGCGATTACAAAATCCTGAACGGCTTCAAGCTTGGTGGCCACGGCGGCGGAACTCCTCAATCGCATGGTGCGAGCGCCGCCGGTGTTGCTGAACGAAACAGAAAAAGGCGGCGCAAGAATGTGCGCCGCCCTTAGCCTCCGGGAGGGTTGGAGGCAATATAAAGAAATCTTTATATCATCAGGCCCAGTGGTGGCCTGAAAAATTAGCGCCGGGCGTATGCCAGCTGCGAGGACCGTTGCTCCCCTAGCAGCTGATCGGCAGCTTCCACCAGAGTGTCGCGGCCGCGAACCCTGGCCAGGTCGCTTGCCACTTGCTTGAGCTGGCTGCAGCTCAGCCACGGATGTCCCTGGCCATAGGCGTTGGCCATTGTCGTGCTGAGGCGGTCAAGCTGGCGGTTCGCCGCACCCGCACCGTATTTGCGAGCCATATCGCTCCGCAGCTCGGCATTGGCCTGATTGAGTTGGGCCATATGGCTCGTGGTGAAGCTGCCATATTCGGCATTGAAGTTGTCAGCCGTCTTGCGGCAACGCAGACCGGTAACCATCAGCATGATATCCAGCCGGCGAAGCTTTTCTGCGCCGCTCATTGCACTTGATGCCTGAGCCGGTGCAGTAGCCGCCAGCGAAGCAGCTAGCGAGGCCATCACGACCAGAGTTGTTGCCAATTTCCCGCGCTTGCCGGTAGGTGCCGGCGCCCCAAAAAGCTTCATCTGCTGAACTCCCCCGCGAGTGCATTCCCGCTGAGAGCTAAACTGGCTTCAAGAAGTTAACGAAATATTGAAGCAGCGCAGTAAAACGAAATTAACCATCTTCCGTTGCAGCTCAGCAACAGCAAGCTATACCGTTGGCCATTGCGAATCATCTTCAAGAAAGGATTGACCCATGACAATCGCGGTTGGCGACAAGATACCGGATGTGAAGTTGGTGAAGGCCACCGATGCTGGCCCCGAAGCGGTGCAGGCGGGAGATTATTTCAAGGGCAAGCGAGTCGCGCTGTTCTCGGTTCCCGGCGCGTTCACCCCCACCTGTTCGGCTAAGCACCTGCCCGGCTTCGTCGACAAGGCGGCCGACCTCAAGGCCAAGGGCATCGACGAGATCGCCTGCACGGCGGTCAACGATGCTTTCGTCATGGGCGCGTGGAAGCAGCGCGACGGCAGCGGCGACATCACCATGCTCGCCGATGGCAACGGTGATTTCGCCCAGGCCGTGGGCCTGCCGATGGATGGATCAGGCTATGGCATGGGGCAGCGCGGCCAGCGCTTTTCGATGGTGGTCAATGATGGCGTCGTGGAGCAGCTCAATGTCGAGGGACCGGGCGAATTTAAGGTGAGTTCTGCCGAACACATGCTGGGCCAGCTTTGAACACTGCTGACTGAGTGAGGCGGTCGGCGCCCGCTGTCAAAGCGCCGGCCACCTACGATAGAACCCCCCCCGGATGGCGAATGTTGCCCAGGGCGCGCTCGGTTGGATGGCGTCCGGAGCGCCGCCGCGCCAGATTGCATTTGTGCACCATTCTACTATACAGGCCCGCGACGCCCCGGCGGAGCAGTTGCTATTGCGACTTGCCCAAGCCGGGGCTTGCTGTTTCCAACCCCCGAATTCCGCGAGGAAATGCTATGTCCCGCCGCCGCCAGATTTACGAAGGCAAGGCCAAGATCCTTTATGAAGGTCCCGAGCCCGGCACCATCATCCAGTATTTCAAGGACGACGCCACCGCCTTCAACGCCCAGAAAAAGGGCACGATCCAGGGCAAGGGCGTCATCAACAACCGCATCAGCGAATATGTCTTCACGCGGCTCTCGCACATCGGCATCCCGACGCATTTCATCCGCCGGCTCAACATGCGCGAACAGTTGGTCCGCCAGGTGGAGATCGTGCCGCTTGAAGTGGTGGTGCGCAATGTCGCCGCCGGCTCGATCAGCGAGCGGCTGGGCATTGCCGAGGGCGAGTTGCTGCCGCACACGCTGATCGAATATTACCTTAAGGACGATGCGCTCAACGATCCGCTGGTTTCAGAAGAGCACATCGCCTGCTTCGGCTGGGCCACGAACGAGGAGATGCAGGACATCTCCGCCATGGCGATCCGCGTGAACGACTTTCTCTGCGGCATGTTCGCAGCGATCAACATCCGCCTGGTCGACTTCAAGGTCGAGTTCGGCCGCATCTGGGAAGGCGACTACAGCCGC
>JANONQ010000417.1:0-2802 GCA_031420935.1 Novosphingobium sp.
CGGAACGGCCCTGTCGATAGCCATTAATTGGCTTGCCGTCTACAAGACCCGGCGAGTGCGTCGGTTTTCCATCACACGAATCGTCCAACGATATTGACCTGCTCGCTTCCTGTGGAACTGCTGAACCGTTGTTGGTAGTGGGGGCTTGCGTCGCGGGCAAAGTTTGCAGGCAGACGTGGGCCCGCCGCAATACAGTGAGGGACATGGTCAACAAGGGCTGCCCGAGGCTTGGCGCAAGGCGCCGCTGCTCGCCGAGGCGACCGGTTTCCCACTCTGGGCCTTGCCGCTTCCAGCGCTAGGTGCTGCATGCCAATTCCGGCGGGCTGATGGCCTGACGGCTCGTCCTCAGACGCCGAACAGCGGCGGAATTGTTGCCAGCTCGTCCCCGGTAAACGTCGGATCGAGGTAATTGCCCAGCGTGCGGATGGTCTCGGCGTTGTCGCGCAGGTCTTCGGGGCCGTGGTGCGGATTGAAATAGCCCTCTCCGACGACAAATCCGACCCGCGCCACCTTGCCCGATGACGAACTGAAGATTTCCCCGTTGAGCGTGGTCGAGCGGTGCGCCAGCCACAGCACGGTGGGGGCGACAATCTCGGCCGGCCCCATCGGCACCTTGCCGGAGCTGATATCGTCGCGCCAGTTTTCGCTCTCGACCACCGCTCCGCCGAAGAAGACATCGCGGTTCATCCGCGTTACCGCCATCGGCGCGACAGCGTTTACGCAAATGCCGCTATCCTTGACCTCCTGCGCCAGCGCCTTGGTCAGCCCGGCAACGCCCAGTTTGGCGGCGGCATAGTGCACCAGCGTCTCATTGCCGGCAAAACCGGCGTTCGACGTGGTGTTGACGATGCGGCCATAGCCCTGCGCCGCCATCAGCGGCCATACGGCGCGGCTCATCAGGAACGTGCCGTCCAGCGTCACTGACAGCATCCGCCGCCAGTCCTCGTCGCCGATGTCGGGCAAAGCGGCATAGGTGATGGTTCCGGCGTTGTTGACCAGCACGGTCACTTTGCCGAAGCTGTCGAGCGCGGTCTGGACAATGGCCCGCGCGCCGTCGCTCGTGGCGACCGAGTTGGTGTCGGCGACTGCTCGCCCGCCCAAGGCCAGGATTTCCTCGACTACGCCTTGCGCCACCGCCTGTGAGCCGCCGCTGCCGTCAGCCTGGGTGCCGAGATCGTTGACCACCACCGCCGCGCCGCGTGCCGCGAACGCCAGCGCATATTCCCGGCCAAGTCCGCGCCCGGCCCCGGTGACGATCACGACATCCTGGTCAAAACGCATTTCGGTCATGGCACTGCTCCTGGAAATTTTAAGTCCTGCCGCAGCGCCCGGCGCAGGATCTTGCCGGTCGGTCCTTTAGGGAGTTCGGGCAGAATGTGGATACGGGCCGGAAGCTTGAAGCGGGCGAGATGGCTTTCGCAGTGGCGCATCATTACGTCGATGGAAAGGCAGGCGCCCGCGACGCCGGCGACAAAGGCGACAGGGACTTCGCCGAGCATATCGTCCGCCAGACCGACGACCGCGACCTCGGCGACATCGGGCAACTGATAGAGAACTTCCTCGATATCGGCCGGATAGATGTTCTGCCCGCCCCGGATAATGACGTCCTTCTTGCGGTCAACGATGAAGGCGTAACCGTCCGGATCGATATAGCCAAGATCGCCGGTGCGCAGCCAGCCGCGATCGAACACCGCCGTGTTGGCATCGGGGGCATTGTAATAACCGGCCATGACATTCGGCCCGCGGACGACGAATTCGCCGACTTCGCCTTGCTCGAGGTCCGTGCCGTCCTCGCCGCGCACCGCCAGTTCCATCCCCTCCAGCACCCGCCCAATGGTCCGCCCGTGCAGCAATTCGCCATCCGCGCCCATTTCGACCTGGGTTAGCGTGACCAGCGCGCTGGCTTCGGTCAGGCCGTAACCGGTCAGCACTTGCGCCTGTCCGCCGGTGGCTTGCAGCACCCGGGCCAGCAACGGAGCGGGCACCGGCGCGCCGCCGGTCATGATGCGGCGCAGCGATGACAGCTCGCCGGGCTTGAGGCCGGGATGATCGACCAGCTTTTGCAGCATCGTCGGCACTGCGGGGAGGTAAGTGCAGCGGTATCGGGCGATGTCGGCAATGCAGGCTGCGGCGTCGAATTTTCTGTGCAGCACCAGGGTCAGCCCAGTCAGCGCCATGGCGTTGATGCATTGGTTGAGGCCGAAGGTGTTGTAGAGCGGCAGGGCGCACAGGATCGTATCGTCGCCGGAAAGCCCCAGCCAGCCGGGCGAGGGATCATAATTGGCGGCCAGGTTTGCTGCTGTCAGCATCACCCCCTTGGATTTGCCGGTGGTGGCGCTGGTGTGAAGCAGCATGACGACATCGGCAGGGGATACGGGCTGCAATTCGAGCGGCGGGGCTGCATCGCCCGAATCGGATTGCCAGACGAGTGCGCCCGCGAAGTCCTCCGGCACGCGGTCGGCGAATTCGGGTGGCAGGATCAGATATTCGAGGTCGCAGCTGGCGATGGCATGGGCGACTTCGCTCTGACGATAGAAAGTGTTCAGCGGCGACGCGACGGCACCCAGGGCGAACAACGCTTGCTGCACGACGATGAATTCGGGGCTGTTGGGCAGCATGATACCGACATGGGTGCCGTGCCCGATCTTGCGCGCGGCGAGTAAAGCGGCGGCGGAGCGCACCCGACCGGCCAGCTCGCCAAAGCTGATTGCCCGACCCTCAAACCAGATCGCCACCTTATCACTGTGGCGCGCGGCGCTGGCGAACAGATGGCCGGCGCGGTTAGCCAAGCGCCGGGTCCGC
>JANONQ010000418.1:0-1529 GCA_031420935.1 Novosphingobium sp.
CCCGATCAACGGCGACTGGTTCGAAGCCTATGTCACGCAGGTGCTCATACCCGAACTGCGGCCCGGTGACGTCGTCGTCATGGACAATCTGTCGAGCCACAAGCGGGCTTCGGTGCGCGAACGGATCGAAGCGGCTGGGGCAACCTTGCGCTTCCTCCCGCCCTACAGCCCAGACTTCAATCCGATCGAGAAGGCCTTCTCGCGCCTCAAGGCCATGCTCAGAAAGATCGGCGAGCGCACGGTGAACGGCCTCTGGGACCTCATCGGCAGGCTCGTCGACATCTTCCAGCCAGACGAATGCGCCAATTACTTCAGCTCGTGCGGATATGAACCGGAATGATCGAAAACCGCTCTAGTGCATCTGCCCGTCGCTCGACAACGGTGACGGTTGATATGATGGCACGTTCGGCGATCTGGAACGCCGCATCCGCGAGCATTGGCAGGATATGGCGATCACGCCGCCGCCCAGAGTCTGGCCGCCCTCGGCATGGCACCTGCTGATCGAAACCGCCGCGCAGCATAAAAGCGAGAATACCTTCGGCCGATCCGTTGACGCCGTCATGCCACTGGAAATTTCAATCACGCACATGCCCGCAACCAACGAAGCCGAAAAGAAGAAAAGCCAAAACACCGGCGATGATGAAAGGTCGGATAACCGCACCATGGGCCGCAAGAGGCCAAAGGCCTCGGATAGAGGCCAAAGGCCCGTTCGGGGCCATTTGTCAACGCCGGTATAAAATGGGGCCAAACCTCGGTTTAAAAACGTGCCAGTCGATTTAAACAAAAAGGTCCCGCGCCGCCAAATCGGGCGCATGCAGCCTCCTTACCAGAGACCTGTAGCACTTTGCCTGACAACACCGGACCAGCTTGCCCGGTTACGCCGCGCTCTTCGTGTTTGTCTGAATGCCGAAGCCGACCTTTTCTTTTGTTGCATTGCACCATGATGCGGGTCATGATCGCCCGGTCTTGATCCGGGCTCTTAGCAATTGCCAGTGTCGTTCGGCAGCTTGAGAATCGGGTGCAAGGCAGATGCTAAATGAAGGGGTTGCGCACCCATGACCAGCAGCGCAGACCTGTGCGATCGTCTCGGTCAATTGCACGAGCGAACCGCCGAATCGCCGCTGTTTAATCCGGTGTTCCAACTCAGCCTCGAGCTCTCGCGTTCGCTCGAAGCCGGAACCATGTCTCTGACGGGCGCGGCGGGTCTGGTCGCGGAGCTTGAATGCGAAAGCCTGCTAAGCCGGGCTAGGCGCCTGTTTCACTTGCTGGCACCCGTGGCGCCGGATGAAAACCGGCAGGCCTTTCGCAAGCTCGCCGGAGGGGCGGGCGATTTCGACTCCTTCACGCGGCGCTGGTCGGAGCCGCTGTTCCATATCGTCTTCACCGCCCATCCGACTTTCCTGCTCTCACCGGCGCAGAGCGACGCAGTGGCTGCAGCCGCCAGCAGCGGCGCTGTGACCCAGGCGACCGTCTGCACCGGCGAGACCGACCGCCCGGCAATCACGCTCGACCATGAGCATGGCGAGGCG
>JANONQ010000419.1:0-1623 GCA_031420935.1 Novosphingobium sp.
TGGTCGCCGATCCGCTCCACAGCTTCGAATGTCCGCCGATGGCGGATGGCGCGGTGGCGTTTGTGATGACCAGTACCGGCATCGCGAAAAAGCGCGGGATCAGCCACGGTATCCGCGTTGCGGGATCGGGCGGCTGTGTCAGCCATTATTGCCTGAGCCAGGAAGCGGATCAGGCCGTGCTCGGCTGGCCGCTGGCTGCTGAACGGGCGTGGAATCAATCCGGCTGGGGCCCTAAAGATGCCGACATTGGCGAGATCTATGACAGCTATGCCGCTGTCACCGCGATCGCGCTCGAAGGCATCGGCATTTGCGAAAAGGGCGAAGGCGCGCGCTGGTTCGCGGCGGGGCACGGCGATCCGGGGGGCAAGCTGCCGATGAACACCAATGGCGGCTTGCTTTCGGCCGGCCATACCGGCGTTGGCGGCGGGACGGCATTGCTGGTCGAGGGGATACGGCAGCTGCTTCACCGCGCACCGTCAAAGCGTCAGGTCGAAGGCTGCGAACGGGCGATCATCGGCGGGACCGGCGGCAGCTATATGGACGCGCAAATCCTGCTGCTCGAGCGCACGAAACTGGGAGGTTGAGCGATGAAGATACCGGTAATCGTTTCTGACTTCCGCGCGGGCCTCGCTGGCGGCGAGCTGCTGATCCAGAACTGCAATGATTGCGGCAAGCCCAATATGTGGCCGCGCTATGCCTGCCCCCACTGCCAGTCGGATAATCTCGGCTGGGTGAAATCAGGCGGGAAGGGGGTGCTGCATAGCTTCTGCGTGCTGCGCCAGGGCGCGCCCGATGGGTTTGAGAGTGACTTGCCTTACGCAATCGGCGTGGTGAAGCTGGCCGAGGGGGTGCAACTGCTCGCGCGGCTTGAGGCGAACGGCGAAGATGACTGGTCGGCCTATGGGTGCGACGATGTGGTCGAGTTTGTTGCGGTTAGCGCCAGTGAGATTGAACGCCGGCCCTGTGCAACTTTTCGTCGAGTTAGATCATGAACAGCTTCGCATTCCTTGAAAAGTCGGCCCGGCAATGGCCCGATACGGTGGCGTTGCTGCACGGGGCGGAGAGTCTCACCTATCGCCAGTTCCGGGATCGCGCCCTTGCGGTTGGGGGGAACCTCCGCGCGCTGGGATGCGAGGCGGGCGACCGCGTGGCCTTCTGCCTTGCTAACTCGCCCAGGGTTCTGGAAGTCATTTTTGGCTGCTTTGCGGCGGGTTTGGTCGTAGTGCCGGTTAACGCGCGGCTTCATGCGCGGGAATTGGCGTATATCGTCGGGAACTGCGGCGCGAAGGTTCTGGTCCACGGCCCCGAGTTTGCCGACGGCATTGCGGCGCACGCTGATCTGTTTTCCGGTCTTGCGCACCGCGTATCGACCGATGATTTTGGCACCCTGCTTAACCTTGACAACGCGCTCCCCCTCGCCGCCGAGGCCGCAGCTGACGATATCTGCTGGCTGTTCTATTCCTCGGGAACGACCGGCAAGCCCTATGGCGCGATGTGGAACCACCTGATGGTTCGCTGCGTAATCTTGAATTATCTCGCTGATCTTTATAACATCCAGCCCGGCGAGATTGTGCTGCATTGCGCGCCAATGTCGCACGGCAGCGGGGTTTCGGCACTTCCCGC
>JANONQ010000420.1:0-2142 GCA_031420935.1 Novosphingobium sp.
CGGCAGCGGCCGCAGGGCGTAACCGGCGGGCCGCTCGGAGTTGTATTGGTCCGGCCGCCGACTACCGCCACCGCAACCAATCCCCCCCGCCGCCCCTCGCCCATAGCGCGGGCCACCGCCACCGTTTCGGCGCAAAGCGACAAGCCGTAGCTGGCGTTCTCGACATTGGCGCCCGTCACCACGCCGCCGTCCTCGAAAGCCAATGCCGCGCCGACCGAGAAGCCGGAATAGGGCGCGTAGGCCCGCGTCGCGGCATCCCGCGCGGCGGCGATCAGCGCATCGCGCCCCGCAGCCCCGGTCGCCCCGCTCACGGCTGCACCACAACCCAGCGCAGCGCACCGCGCCCCGCTTCGGTTTCCAGCGCGCTGTTGGCGCTCCACAGCGTCCACGGCCGGCCGGCGTAGTCGGGCTGAAAGCGGTCACGTTCGAGCCAGAGATTGCGAGCGATCAAGGTCGCGATGCGGTAGCGTTTCTCGAACGCGGGCGCGAGCTTGAGCAGGACCGGCTTGCCGGTATGCGTCTCCACCTCGTTAACGAACGTCATCAGCTCGCTTTCCAGCTTGGCGTCGCTGAACCGGATCGGGCAGTCCTCGGCCAGCAGTTCGAGCGCCACGGCCGGCGGCAGCAAGGTCGCATCGCGCGGCACCACCGTGACGAAATTGGCGGCCTGCTTCTCTGCCGGCTGGCACGGATCGTATTGATGCACCGCCCCAACCTGCAAGCGCGCCGCCCGCGCTTCTTCAAGATTGCGGGCGAAAGCCGGATCGCGGGCGAAAGCGCTGGCGCTGGCGTCGAGATAGGCGAAATCGGCACCGATCGCCTTCACCGCCCGCCAGTCGACCTCGCCGTCCCTTCCGCCGATCTCGACGCCTTGCACCGGATAGTCCTGCGGATCCGGCTGCCAGTGGCGCAGGTGCCACCAGCCAAAACCTCCGGCGAGCAAACCCGCCAGCAGCAAGGCGCCCAACCAGCGCAACTGCGCGGCGCTGCTGCGTCTTCGTCGTGCCATTCACCACCCTCTCGCGATCTGTCCGCTGCCGCATCGTTGTTTGCGAAAAACCGCTTCCGCCATTTTCGCGCGATGCTTTAACCCCTGATATGCAGCACGCAGATCAGAGTGAACAGCCGGCGAGCTGTGGCGAAGTCGGTTTCGACCTTGCCCTCCAACCGCTCGAGCAACAAATCCGCCGCGTCGTTGTGAACGCCGCGCCGGGCCATGTCGATGGTCTCGATTTCGTGCGCCGTCGCCTTGCGAATCGCCTGGTAATAGCTGTCGCAAATGGCGAAATATTCACGGATCGGGCGGCGGAACCGGCCAAGGCCAAGCACCAGCAACTCCAGCTGCTCCGCGTCCGTATCGCCAACTTCCAGCGCCAGCCGACCATCCTGCACCGCGAGCCGCAGACGGTAGGGGCCTTGATGGCCGGCGGCAAAGGCGCGCAGCGGCTTGAAACTGTTATCCTCGATCAGATCGAAGATGGCGATGCGGCGCTCCTGCTCGATATCGGCGTTGCGCCAGATGATGGTCGCCTCGTCGAGTTCGATATGGGAAATGCGCGGGTCCATGGCAGCGCGCTTTTCGCAAATGCAGCATGACTGAGCAAGGGGGACGTTAAATCCTCCCGGTTCGGGCTCGGAATACCCTTCCACACCCTGTGCAAAAATCTTCACGCGATCCCTGCTTGCGAGCCGCCCGCAGTCGGCGCATTGCAACCCGCTTATGCCCGACCATGACCTCTTGATCCGCACCGCCGCCGAACCGGCGATCCGTTCTCTGCCCGCCAATATCGAGGCGGAAGCCGCCTTTCTTGGCGCGGTGCTGATCGACAACCGGGTGATCGAGGAGCTGCCGGTGCAGCTTCATCACAGCCATTTCTTCGAGCCGGTGCATGCGCGCATTTATGAGCGCATCCTCCAGCTGCTCGACCGCAAGGCGGTGGTGACGCCGGTCACCCTGCGTCCCTATTTCGAATCGGACGAGGCGCTTAAGGAACTCGGCGGCCTGACCTACCTCGCCCGGCTGACGGCGGACGGACAAGGGCTGCTCGCCCCGCGCGAACTCGCCGAGCAAATTTACGATCTCGCCCTGCTGCGCGAGCTGGTGACAGTTGGCCGCAACCTTGTCGAGGGGGCGCTCGACAC
>JANONQ010000421.1:0-5124 GCA_031420935.1 Novosphingobium sp.
CCGCCTGCGGGCCTTCCCAGCCCGCGCCCATCCCGGCAAGCACTTCCGGACTCCAGATGGTGAAGAACGGACCGGCGCCCTGGAAATAAATCTCCTTGCCGATGCCCGCGAGGCTGGCGAGATGGTCTGGCAGCACAAATCGCCCGCTGCCGTCGAAGGGCACTTCGAAATGGCCGAAGAGCTGCATGCTGCGCAGGTCGCGATCGAACGGCGTGCCGGCCTGGATCGCGCGAACTTCCTCGCGCTCGATCTCCGCGTCAAAATCGTCGACGCGGGAGAGGCCGAAGCCGGTGAGACAGTTCCAGCGGTCGTGCTTGGTAAGGCAGAGCTGGGTCTTGCCGTTGCTGGATTCGCGCACTGTCTTGCGGATCGGCGCCGGCAGCACGAAGCGGTTCTTTTCGCGTTGTAGCGAAAACCCTTGCCCCCTGTAGCTGAACCGCTCCCCCACCACCTGTCAAATCCCCGCGCCACGTACCGCCCCGGCGGACAAATCTTCAGCACCCGGCAGCGTGCCCCACGCAGCCGGCTCGCCCCGCAGGCGGAGCGCCTCGAATTCATCCATTCCGATGAACGATCTGCTTAACCCGGGAAGCGTGGGGATGAAAGGGCAAAATGCGGGATTATTGGGGAAATACATATCGCATTGGATTCATTGTAATTTCGTAGGGATAACCGCGTTGGTTTCCCGATTTGTTCGCTACATTCCCTCCAGTCCGACAAGAATCAGCGGCAAATTCTCGACTTTATCCCGCGATTTCCCCAGGTCTAAAGCATTGGGCAGATCAGGATGCGCGAGCGATCAGGATTAGCGCGTCGAGCAGTCTGCCCCGCCGCCGCGCATCGTCGCCAATCGCCGGTTCGAACAGCGCGGCATCGGCGATGATCAGCGCCCCGCCCCTGCCGATCCGGCATTGCGCCGCGATTCCTCCCGCGAGAATGCGGCACTTGCTCGCGGCTCCGGCCACGGCCAGCGTGCCAGGCAGATTTACCGGCAAGCTCCCGCCAGGCACAGCTATGTCGCGCTGACCGGCGGGCTGCGCATCGTCGAATTCCAGCCGGAGTCCCCAGCGAGCAAGAATGGGCGAGAGCAGCACCACGTCCTGCGGCCGGCGCCTGTCGCCAAGGGAGAAGCGCGTGTCAGCGGTCAGCATCGGGTCGGCAAACAGCAGCACCCGCCCTCCCCGCCGCACCCAGTCGTCGAGCGCGACATTTTCGGATGGGGATAACGCCCGCGGCTGCGCCATCACCAGCAAGGCGAACCCGGCGAGCGGCGGCGGATCGGCGAAGAGCGTGTTCAGCGCACGGACGTCACCCTGGGTCCGCAACGCCCGCATCGCCCAATGCACCTGCGCCTCGCCGTGCAGGAACCCGCCAATGTCGTCCGCCTCCGGCCACAGGATCGGCAGCGTGGTGAACAGGCCGATCGGCCCAGCCTGCGCGTTGCTCGCGCGTCGCTCACCTGCGTCCTTGCCTGCTGAACAGCCCGCCGTAGCGAGCGCCGCTGCCAGCACCCCCACAAGCCAGCGGCTAACGGTTCGACCTGTCGGCGCTGGGGGTGACACTACTGGTAGCGGCGGGCGCGACACCGATGTCGGCAAGCGGATCATTTTCGCCTGGGGCCTTCCCCACAGTGCCGGACGCATCGGAATTAGGCCCCGCCAAGGCATCATTCATCCGCGCCCGGTTCATGATGATGTTGGCGAGGCCGACCAGCAGCAGCATCGCCGCCAGCCCCGAAAACCCGATCTGCAGGCGATGCACAGCGTGAGCGCGCATCTCCCGCGGAGTGGGAGGCGCGTAATGCTGGGGTGCGGCGACCGACTGCACCAACTGTGGCTGTCTTGTTTGAGCCATCGCGGCGGTGGTAACCTAATCCTCCAGCCAAGGGAAGACCGGCAAATTTTTCTCGCGCAGCCACGCCGGATTGTAGAGCGATGAGAGGTAACGAAAGCCGGTGTCGCACAAGATCGTCGCCACTCGCGCATCCGCTTTGCCGCCAGCGACCAGCTGCTTGCCCAGCGCCACCGCGCCCGCGACATTGATGCCCGACGACAGCCCCAGGCACAGCCCCTCCTCCGCCAGCAGCCGGCCAACCCATTCCATGCCTTCCGCATCGGAGATACGGAACTGCGTGTCGATCGGCGCGCCCTCGAGATTTGCGGTAATGCGGCCCTGGCCGATACCCTCGGCATGGGAGGTGCCTTCCGCCTTGAGCTCGCCATGGGCGTAATAATTGTAGAGCGCGGCGCCGTGCGGGTCGGCCAGCGCGATCGTCACGCCTTCGTCGAGCGCCTTGAGCGCCATCCCGACCCCGGCTATCGTCCCGCCGGTTCCCGCCGCGCAGATGAAACCATCGATGCGGCCTTCCATCTGTTCCCAGATTTCCGGCGCGGTCGATTCGATATGAGCCTTGCGGTTGGCGATATTGTCGAACTGGTTGGCCCAGATCGCCCCTTCCGTCTCTTCAGCCAGCCGCCGCGAGGTGTGGACGAAATGGCCGGGATTGGAAAACGGCGCCGCCGGCACCAGCACCAGCTCGGCCCGTAGCGCGCGCAGCGTGTCCATCTTCTCGCGCGACTGGGTCTCGGGCATAACAATAATGGTCTTGTAGCCCAGCGCATTGGCAACCAGCGCCAGGCCGATGCCGGTATTGCCTGCGGTGCCCTCGACAATCGTGCCGCCGGGCCGCAGTGTTCCCCTCGCCTCGGCATCGCGCACGATCCACAGCGCCGCCCGGTCCTTCACCGAGGCGCCGGGATTGGCGAATTCGCACTTACCCCAGATCTCGCAGCCCGCCGCCGCGCTCGGCCCTTTGAGGAAGACGAGCGGCGTGTTGCCGATAAGGTCGAGCGTGCTGGCTTGCGCGGGGCTTACGGTCATATGCATGGGAAATAGTCCGCAGCCGGATTTGGATCAATCTTCTTGCGCGATCGTCACCTTTAGACCGTCCAGCGCCTCGGTAATCGGTATCTGGCAGGACAGCCGCGAGTATTCAGTGCGGTGATCGGAACTGTCGAGCAGATCGTTCTCGTCCTCGCTCACTTTGGGCATCTTGTCCATGAAGGACGGATCGATATGGACATGGCAGGTTGCGCAGCTGCAGCAGCCGCCACATAGCGCCAAGAGTTCGTCGAACCCGTTGTCACGGATGGTTTCCATGAGCGTACGGCCGACAGTCGCCGCGACGCTTTTTTCATCCCCGGACTGGTTGACAACAGTGATGTTCGGCATGGATCTCTCATCCTCTGATGATGAGCCTTGTTGGCGCATTGGCCGGGCTGCTACTGGCAAGCCCGAAAATTTGCAAGATCAAGCTGGGACAAGCACGCAATGGGATTGAGCGCCGAAGCACTGCGCAAGGGGCTCGACGAAATCGCGGCCCGCGAGCCGGCGATGGCACGGGCGCTTGCGCTGGCCGGCTATCCCGAAGCACGCATCCGCGATCCCGGCTACGCGACTTTGATGCGCACCATTGTCGGCCAACAGGTCAGCGTCGCCGCTGCCGCCTCGATGTGGCGCAAGCTGGAGGCCTTTCTCGGGCCGGAGCTGCCCCCTGCCCGGCTGCTCGCTGCTGAATTCGACGCGCTGCGCGCCTGCGGCCTGTCGCGTCAGAAACAGGGCTATCTGCGCAGCCTGTGCGAGCTGGTCGATGCCGGGCTCGACTTCACCGCCCTGCCGGCAGACGATGAAGCGGCCATCGCCGAACTCACCCGGATCAAGGGCATCGGCCGCTGGTCGGCGGAGATTTACCTGCTGTTCGCTGAAGGGCGCGGCGACATCTGGCCAGCGGGCGACCTGGCGGTGCAGGCGGGATTGCAGAAATTGCTCGGCCTGGCTGAACGGCCTAACGAGAAAACAACGCGCGAACTGGCGGAAAGCTGGCGACCGCACCGAGGGGCGGCGGCGATTTTCACCTGGCATTGTTACAACAACCCAGCGCTTTAGGGTGGACCGCCCGAAGTGCTTACGTTTCCCGCGCCAGCAGAAAAATCGCATGCTCCGCGCGGAAATTCGCCCCCGCCGCGCCGATCTCGTTGTCGCCTGATAGGAACCAGGCCTGCTCCACCGTAATTCCCCGTTCGCGCACCAGATCGCGGAAATCGGCGACGGTCAGATGGTGGATGTTGGGCGTCTCGTACCAAGCGACCGGCAGCAGCCGCGTCACCGGCATCCGCCCGCCCGTCAGCAGCGACAGCCGCACGCGCCAGTGAGCGAAATTTGGAAAGCTGACGACCGCATGCCGCCCGATCCGCAGCAATTCCTCCAACGCCTGGTCGGGCCGCATCATCGTCTGCAGGGTTTCACTCAGGATCGCGTAATCGAACGATTTGTCGGGATAGAACGCAAGGTCGGCGTCGGCATCGCCCTGGATCACCGACAGGCCCTTGGCGACACAGGCGGCAACATCGCCGCCGTCGATCTCCATGCCGCGCGCGTCACAACCGCGCCGGTCGCGCAGCGCCTCGAGCAAGGTCCCGTCCCCGCAGCCGATGTCAAGCACGCGGGAGCCCGGCGCGACATGCGCGGCGATCAGCGCGAGGTCGCGGCGCAGCTGGCTCACTGGCCGAGAAACCCTGTCACCACCCGGTCGAGCGCCGGCACGTCGAGCAGGAAACTGTCATGGCCGAAGGGGGCCGACAGTTCGACGAAGCTGACCGGTGCGCCGGCGGCGTTGAGCGCATGGGCGAGACCCCGCGACAGCTCGGTCGGGTAGAGCCAGTCGGAATCGAAGCTGACGACGCAGAAGCGCGCTTTGGTTTGCGCGAAGGCATCCGCCAGCCGGCCACCGTGCTCCTCGGCGAGGTCGAAATAGCTCATCGCGCGGGTAATATAGAGGTAGGAGTTGGCGTCGAACCGCTCGGTGAAGGTCAGCCCCTGGTGGCGCAGATAGCTTTCGATCTGGAAATCGGCGTCGAAACCGAAGGTTTTGGCTTCACGGTTCTGCAGGCGGCGGCCGAATTTCTCGGTGAGGCTGCTTTCCGAGAGGTAAGTGATGTGCGCCGCCATCCGCGCGACGCTGAGCCCGGCATCGGGGGCCTTGCCGGTGCCATAATAGCCCCCCTCCTGCCAGTCAGGATCGGCCATGATCGCCTGCCGTCCGACTTCCTGAAATGCGATATTCTG
>JANONQ010000422.1:0-1572 GCA_031420935.1 Novosphingobium sp.
TTGCAAGAGTTCGGGCCGAGCCGCGCCGACACCGCCAGTTCCAAAACTTGCGAGCGTTCGACAGCACTGCGGCACCCGCCCCGGTTCCGGCGCGCATCACCGTCGGCACACCCGCCGCTTCGGCACAGATCATGGTGGGTGACGGCCCAGCCATGGCGCAAGTTACAATCGGTGGTGCGGTCGGCATGGGTCAGATCAGTGTCAGCCGGGCGGGCGATGCGCTGGGTGCGCCTGTCGATTTTGCCCGCTTCATGCTGCGGCCCGCGCTGGGGGGTCAGCTACCCTCGGGCCTGCCCCTGGCGTCCGCCCGGCTGACCAGCGGTTTCGGCATGCGCGGCCACCCGATCCTCGGCGGCTACCGGGCGCATTCAGGCATCGATCTGGCCGCGCCGTTCGGCTCGCCGATCTACGCGACTTCTGACGCAACCGTCAGCTCGGCGAGGTGGCAAGGCGGTTACGGATTGCTGGTCGCGCTGGATCATGGCGCCGGCCTGCAGACCCGTTACGGCCATATGTCGCGGCTGAATGTCGCGGCGGGCCAGCGCGTGCGGAAAGGCGACGTCATCGGTTACGTCGGCTCGACCGGCCGCTCGACCGGACCGCATGTGCATTATGAAATGCGCGTCAACGGCCAGGCAGTGAATCCCTTCGCCGCGAAGGTCCGTTAAGCCGCTACAGCCACCCCGCCTCGCGGTACCACAGCGCCGTCGCCTTCAGCCCTTCGCGGGTGTCGATGCGCGGACGCCAGACTTCGAATGGCACGCGCGCGCCGAGCCTGACAACCCAGTCGGGGTGGGTCATGTAGCCGACCCGGTCCAGCGTCAGCTTCGCGCGGCTACCGCGCAGCATGCCGTCTGCCTTGGCCGCCCATTCCATGGTCCGGCGGGAAAGGCCAAGCACTTTTGGCCGCCGGCCGATCGCCCAGCCGATCGCGCGGGCGAGTTCATAGTGGCCCCAGCCGCCGCGCTTGCCGTCGTCAGGTTCGAAGCTGTGGTGCGTCACGTCCTCGCCGCCCGGCACCAGCGCCAGCAGCAGCTGGGCAAGGTCAGCGGCGTGAAGCACCGAGGTGCGGCCCTCTTTCGGGGTCGGCACCACGCCCCATTTGGCGGCGCGGAACAGCTCGAACATATCCTTGTCGCGCGGGCCGAACACGGCCGGCGGGCGCACGATTGTCCAGTCGAGGCCGCTGGCCTTGACCAGGCGCTCGGCCCGCGCCTTCGACTTACCATAGGCGGACAGTCCCGGCTCGCGCGCAGCCAGCGAGGAGACGAAAACAAAGCGCGGCACACCCGCCTTTACCGCCGCCTCGATCAGGGCCAGCGTGCCGGCGACATTGCTGGCCTCGAACTCGGCGGGCCCCGGCGCATTGGTGAGGCCGGCGACATGGATCACGGCTTCCGCGCCCCGCACCAGATTCTTGAGCGCCTTGCGATCGGCAAGATCGCCCGCGATCCAGGTCACGCCTTCGCGCAGTGGCTGCGAACTGCGCGTCAAGGCGCGCAGGGCGACGCCCTTTGCTTGGGCGCAATCGAGCACGGCCTGGCCGACGAAGCCGGTGCCTCCGGTCAGGGC